>NZ_JBHSED010000038.1:0-144235 GCF_042651945.1 Cohnella boryungensis
TTATGACCAGTTGGGTCGGTATAAATTAACGGATTGTTTTGAGCGTACGTATACAAATTCAACGTCAGCGGGTTATTCAGTTGGCCCTCATAGCTATCCTCATTAATAAACCTACCCACACTCGGATCGTACCATCTGGCGCGGAGATACTGCAAGCCGGTGGTGTCGTCCCAATACTCGCCACTATACCGGAACAAATTCGGGACCGTTTCGCTCTCCGTTAACGAGTTCCCCCATATATCATACGTGTAGGTGTTGAGTACATTGCCTGCCCCATCCGTTAGCCCGGTAACATCGCCGTGGCCGTTATGCGAGTAATAGGCTTTGTTTCCATTCGCATCGACTCTGGCGACTAACGCATTTCCGCGAATGTAACTCGCTTTGTGGGTTACCGTCCCATTCGAGACGGTGCCTTCCGCGATGATATTCGCTCCGTCATAGTAGTAACGGGTGGTCACCCCAGCCTCCGTTCGTTCTGTGAGCAGACCGTCTCCATTGTAGCGATAAACGACGGAGCCGTTCCCTTCCGTCATGACTTGCGTCAAGCGATCGCGATCGTCATAGCTATAGTTCATGGTCGCTAAATTCGGCAGCGCGTCACTTTCCAGCGTCTGACGGTTGCCGCGCAGGTCGTACGTGTACTTCTCGTTGAACTGCGTCGAAGTGGCAATCCGGTTTAACGGATCATAGCCGAAGGTATACACGCTGGCGTTTTCGGTTTTGCCGGTCTGGTTGCGGTTTTGGTCATACTGGTAAGCAAATGCCCCTATGGCACTTCCCGCTTTCGTTTGCGTCAGCGACGTCAGATTCCGTTCATCGTACCCATAGGTCGAGAGAATCCCATTACGTAGCTGGGTGGACGAACTGAGACCGTTTTTCTTATACGTGTAGGTCGCATCCCAATTGTTGACCGCAGGACCAACTGCATCCAATTGATTTCTCGCATCATATCGATACGCCGTCACCACGCCAAACGGGTCGGTCATCTTTGTCCGTATGCCCCGGCTATCGTATTCGTATTGCGTTTGCCGCGTATCTGGATACGTGACGGACTTCAGCCAGCCCGAACCCGGCTCATAACTGTATTGCGTTTTCCCCGTGCCGTCCTGCATCCATACTCTACGACCCGCTGAATCATAGCCTAGCACGATCGTTTCTTGGCTCGTGGCGCTAGAGGTTTGCATATCCCGGTTGTTGTACCCGTACGTGCGCACTTGCCCTTTGCGATCGATAACCTTACTCAGGTTGCTATTGGCATCGTAAAAATACGATTCCACGCCGCCGGAAGGATCGGTTTTGCGAATGACTCTGCCCATCTGGTCGTATTGCTTCGTTACCTTATTCTGGTCCGGATACTGCGTTTCTTTCAGATTGCCCGCCATCGTGTACGCATACTGCGTCGCACTGGCTTCCGGATCGGTGACGGTTACGAGCCGACCCAGCACATCGTACGCATACGACGTCTTGAATCCCTTCGCATCGGTTTGGGTTAACGGGTTTCCTACGTAGTCGTACGTATAGATCGCCTTGCTCATGAGCGCGCCCGCAGCGTTCAACGCTTCTTGTTGGATCGGACGCCCGAGAAGATCGACCGTTTCTTTGACGATGTTGCCTTCGGGATCGGTCGTCTGAACGGTGCGCTGAATATCGTCGTATTGAACGGTAGCATAGGCGTTATCCGTCCCCGGGAGCTGCGTGCGAACGACCCGATCCCACGCATCATACGTATAGGTCGAACGGTTCCCTGCCCCATCCTCGCTATAACTCAATCGTCCATCGCCGTCATAGCCGTATGCTGTCGTGGCTTTTCCGACAATTCCCTCCGCGACCTTCAAGCCCAAGGGGTTCCATTTGACTACGCTCATCACGCCGGTTTCGTCCACCGCCGTCACTTGATTCTGACTGTCGTCAAAGACGGCCGAAGCGGCGCTTTGATCGGGATGAATCACTTTCGTTACCCGGCCGAGCTTGTCGAACTCGTATTGCGTAACTTGCCCTTTCCCATCCGTGTAGGATGTCATTTCGCCTGTCGCCAGCTTGTACTGGAACTGCTGCGAAACCAGCGTATTTTGATTATCAGATCCAGTCACCTGAATGGATTGTCGGGTCGGGTAGCCGGCCTTATAGAGCGTAAAATCGTATTCATTGGACACCACAATGTCTCGCGCATCATCTTTAAGGGTCACCGTTATCGGATTTCCATAGCTGTCATAGCTATAGCTCGTCTGCCCCTTCAGCGCGCCGCTTGCGTTGTTTTCCTTCAGACGTACGGTTTTGATACTGTTGGTGGTCGGGTACCGCTCGAGCTCGGTGTACAAGCTTAATCCGGCTTTCACCGGAGCGGTGGAAGTGCTTAACAGATGCGTCGCGGCGTCGTACGTATAGAGAGTGGTATTGTTGTACGGATCGGTTTCCGTGAGCACATTGCCGTAGTCGTCAAACGTTCGGGATACGGTGCTTGCGGTCGATTGTGACGCCCCTTGTTTCGTCTTGGAGGTCACTTGAATCGGCACCGGCCAGCGCTTAGCCCGGTTGTATTCCATCGTGTCGATTTTCTGTTTTACCCCATCGCTTACGACAACTTGTGTGTTGTAGTAAACTTCAGGCGTGCTGTCGTCTATATATACGCGATCATAATTATACGTGGATTGTGTTCTACCATTGTTAACCGTTGTAGCAAAGGCGCTGCTAGACTGTTGTACAATCGCTCCGTCACCAATATAACTGTAATCTACGCGATTAGAATTAGAAGCTGTGCCATCCGTATAGGTCACCACATCTTCTCTTGTTGCTACGCGATAGACTAACTCCTTCGCACTATACCCAAGTGTGCGATCAAATGCGCTATAGCTATAATCTGTACGCGCTTTAGTCGGGTGATACACCTGCTTCAGCAAAGCTGTATAATTATCTTTCATCCGCCCACTACCAACAAGATCAAATGGTGTCGATGCAACTTCATATACATACTGCGTTTTTCTTCCCACAGCATCCGTAACCTGAGATAGCAGCTCTTTGTTACCCATCGCGTCTTTAATCTTGTCGTATTTTACCGTTCGATCACCTGATGTAACGATTACCTCTGTTACAGAATAGCTAATATTGATTTCATTTCCGATAGCATCCTTTACTTTGGTAAGAACAGTTCCATAAGGGGATATATCTTGATATTCAAATTGAATGGTGTTGTCGTACGCGTCCGTAATTTTCTTAAGATAACCTTCAGCTGTAAAATACAACTTTCTCCCATCCAATGATTTTAATATATAACCCCAACCCACGTTAACTGGGACGTCATAGTCAACCACCAACTCAAGATCTTTCCATGGATACCCTTTAAGCTTTAAACCGTCTAACTCATAAGTACTCCCCCCTGAAAGATGAATATACTGTTTAGAGTCTTTATTCTCAATATAAGGAATATCCCAACTCCAACCTTTACCAATGGGGAACCTGTTTTCCGATCGTTTCGGTTTCGTTCTGTTACCATATGCATACCCACGATTATGAGGCATAACACTTGGATCTACTAGTACCTTACCGGTTGTGTAGTATCTAGCGATCAAAGGTACACCCTGGAGAACAATATGTTTATCGAACAGCATATAACTTTGTGGATCATCCGGGTTCGAGTACTTAAATGTAGTTTTAGATAAACCCTCTCGAAGTTCATCATTGAACTCTTGAGCAATACCATAGGATGTCGGATAGTATACAATGGCTGACTGACCAAAATAATTGACATGTGATTGGTAATAAAACATGTCATAAAAATTGGTGATATTTGAGTGCGGAGGGGTTACGAAATGTTGATCTCTGAAATGTACCCTACCAACCAATTCTGGATAATATCTTGCATCGTATACTGATCCAAAAACCATTTCTTTATCATAATATTGTGCATCTGAAGTATCGTACGTACGCGTTAGAGAGAATGACAAACCATTTCTTCCGGGCAACACCATATCCGTAGCTTGCATAGAAAGTGATCCGCTCACTGTAGATATGTTTTCTTTAGCTGAACCGATGGAATATGGGGCAATATCACTTTTAATATTCATTCGTTTGAAAGCAAGTTGGTCATAACTCGTTGGGTATATGGATGAGGCCATCATCATTCTACCTTGCTGATCCAAATAGGTTGCTGATGTGACAGATGGATGTAATAAGCTTGCATCTCCGTACACGTTAGCATTGACACTAGTAACTGGATATACAGTTGATGCAACACTACCTCCATTATTTTCTGAAAATCGTTCTGATGAATAATCTAATTGGTTTAACTTGCTTAGCACGCTTGGGTGAAGTTGATGTAGCAGGGTCTCGATGGATTGATCTGAAGATCGTTTAGATTGCAGAGCCACATGTATATCTGACAAAGAATAGCCTTTATTGAGTTGTTCTAGCACGCTAACTTCTGGAAGGTTAAAGTTTTGGCTTAACCATTCTATGGTCAGCACATTTGATTTGGATGTGCTAGACAAGGCGGAATTAATTAAATTCAATTGATCTAACGGATTAGTTTTGCTACCAGCAGCACTTACATGTTGAGGCACAACTGTAGTAATGATTAGTATAAATAATAATAAATAAATTATTGTTTTCTTCACAACATCACTCTTTCCCTCTTTGTTATTTTCTTACTATCTTCTATTAAAATCTTACTTAACATTGGTAGATAACGCATTTATTGTGATTCTATCCTCACCATAACATGGAGTCATTTTTTTACACTATTATGGGTTTTTAGTTCTAAATTTCCTTTATTGTCATATTGATAATTGTCCTTATAATTTACTCTTCCTTGGGAGTAGCGTACAGTCGATACCTTATTGCTATCATACTCATATGCTTAATTCGTGTTAGCAAAGGCATTTGAATCATTAAGTACAAATAAGGGTAGCATCACAGTAAATAAAAATATTGTTAACAGCATAAATATAGAATTAAAAGCTATTTGACGTTTAAATAAAGCTTCGATTTGTACCCAATGAATACTCCTCCGTTATTCAACTTCTATTAATTTTTTAGCACAACTATTCCGTTCATAAAGTTTCTATTTTAAACATAAATTAACTTAAATGATCAGGTATAGAACATATCACCTACATAGAATAAACCGCTACCTCCATCATTTAATGAATTAATCCCAATGTGGATTCTTTATCTTTTTGCATTCGCTGGTGTAGTATCGCTAATATTAAGTTCGTGATAAGAATTCAATAAATTGGGATAGTAAACGACTTGATCATTAATAAATCTATCATTTTCATCAAAATATTGAATAAATAAGTATATTTTCGTTTGATTCAAACTTTCTACTCGAACTTGTCCGCCTGCTGTATACGATGCATTACCGTCGACGATTACATCTTGTAGGATGTAAATTTGGCGGTTATTCTCCATGTTTGAGATTTTTATTTTTTGCGATTTACTCCCTGAATATACTGGGTTTCTTACAACACCAAACGTATAGACACCAACAGTATGTCACGTTCGTGCTGGCCGCCGCTGCTTGGGAAGCTGCTCCATAACTTCTGCAATTTCTTCCGGATCTGTAATGACCGGAACGCCTAAAGCTTCGTAATCCAGCGGCGTTTGCCCTTGCAGGGTTTCTTGCAATTGCTCGGCGAGTTCGTCTTGTTTCTCCTTGATGGCAGGATTGTTCTTCTGCAAAATGTCAGTCAACGCCAGTCCGGTCGCTTCAGCCTCGCTCAGGGCGTCATGGAGCTCGGGAAGGGTATAGCCTTGATTGAGCTGTTGCGTCAGTACGTCGATCGGAACTTCAAATTGCTGGCTAAGCCATTCAATTGTGAGAGCAGGCGTTTGCGCGCTAGTATCTGACGTTTCGACTTGGGCGGCCTGAGCCGCTTGCATCGCCGGTGCCGGCCCAATCGTCGCCATAACGCCGCCAAGCATCGCACTCGCCAGCAATAGGGATGCCCACTTCTTGATCCGTGTAAAAGTCATGCTAATGATCCACCTCAGTTAGAAGATTTGAGCTTGTCTTGATAGAAGGTCAGGGGGGCACGTTACGCCCTGCCCTGACCGCTTTATTCTAGTTGCTTGGTAGGGAAATCGTATCGCTCCATAGGTCATCTCCGGAATGGAGCACAACACGTACGCGTACTTCGTATAGCACATTAGCAAACAAATCCTGAATAGACATTGAGTTTTCAGCCGCAGTATCATAAAACGCGCCGTTCACCCACACTTCATAAGCCTCGATTTCATCCGAGTCGATAGTCGTTGTCCATGTGAGCTGCGCCTCTGCCTCTGATGTACGGGATGCGGTAACCGTAATCGGCTGCAGCATCGCCTCATGAACATATACAAGTGCCTCGCTCTCATCCGATCGCTCGCCCGATTGATTAACTGAAACCACCGTGAACTGGTAGGTCAAGCCGTCCTCAACGCTCACCATCAGCTGCGGCTCATAGACAGAAGCGATAACCGATTGATGATTAAGCACTTGATAATAAGCAACGCTTTGCGGTTGTCCGTCCACGTCCCACGATAGCCCAACTTCATCATCGAATGTAGAGAAAATCTGAATATTTTGCGGGACGAGCAATTCGTTCTCTTCAAGCAGGTCATTCGCTGCATAAGTGAAGTTCAAGTTGTCCGCGTATACCGTACCTGCGCCATTAGCCTGATTCGCCACCACATGCACCGCCACTTCGGCCAGCACTGTCCCTGCGGGAATCACGCCTTGCGTCTCCAACGCGACATAACCGCTGGTCGTCTGGTTCAGCTCCACCTTAAACTCGCCCAGATTCGTCCAGTTCTCATCATAAAACCATACGACCAATTGTCCGTATGCGCCGTTCAATTGCTCGGCGTGCAGCTGCCCGCTTAACGTAAACGGCTCTCCGCCCTTCACGTTCACGCGCTGACGCACGTAGCCTTTCTGCCATGCGGCCAGACCGGCGACATCCAGCTTCATCGCCTTCGTTCCGCTCGCTGTCGGGGTATTCACCCACCCGATTGTGCCCGTGCCCGAGTTGCCGCTCTGCCAGCCTGCCGTGCCCGTTCCCGCCGCATGCTCGAAATCCGCATTCGTCAGCAGGTTCGCATCCGTCGTCTCTCTCAGATCGATATTGTCCGCATACATCAAGCCGCCGCCATTGCCCGCGCCGTTCGCTGTTAGCCATACATACATCTGCGCGCGCACCGCGCCTTCCGGCGCCGTTGTCCGTTTCTCCAGATGCACGTAACCCGGCGATGGCGCTTCATGCCGCACGTATTCCTGGCCAAGGTTGACATTGCTCGCGCTAAAGTAACGAATTTGCAGCTCTGCATAGGCATTCTGCAGCGTTACCGCGTTCAGGTCGCCCGACAGCACATAGGTCTTGCCGGCCTCCACCGCTGCCGATTGCGACACTTGGTTTCTCGTCCAGGCGGCCAGACCTGACGCTTCGATCTTAAGCGCCTTGCTCCCCTTAGTGACAGGTTCCGTTACCGTCGTCACCTCTCCCGTACCTGGACCAGCCAACGCGGGAACCCACGCCGCGATGTCCAACCCGCTGAATTTCTCGAAGCTGCCGTTGCCCAGCAGATTCCCGTCGTTTTCTCCCCCGTTGTCGTCGTCATTTCCATATGCAAAGCTTAGCGCGTCCGCATACACCGTACCTGCGCCGTTAGCCTGATTCGCCACCACATGCACCGCCACTTCGGCCAGCACTGTCCCTGCGGGAATCACGCCTTGCGTCTTCAACGCGACATAACCGCTGGTCGTCTGGTTCAGCTCCACCTTAAACTCGCCCAGATTCGTCCAGTTCTCGTCATAGAACCATACGACCAATTGTCCGTATGCGCCGTTCAACTGCTCGGCGTGCAGCTGCCCGCTTAACGTAAACGGCTCTCCGCCCTTCACGTTCACGCGCTGACGCACGTAGCCTTTCTGCCATGCGGCCAGACCGGCGACATCCAGCTTCATCGCCTTCGTTCCGCTCGCTGTCGGGGTGTTCACCCACCCGATTGTACCCGTGCCCGAGTTGCCGCTCTGCCAGCCTGCCGTGCCCGTTCCCGCCGCATGCTCGAAATCCGCATTCGTCAGCAGGTTCGCATCCGTCGTCTCTCTCAGATCGATATTGTCCGCATACATCAAGCCGCCGCCGTTGCCCGCGCCGTTCGCTGTCAGCCATACGTACACCTGCGCGCGCACCGCGCCTTCCGGCGCCGTTGTCCGTTTCTCCAGATGCACGTAACCCGGCGATGGCGCTTCATGCCGCACGTATTCCTGGCCAAGGTTGACATTGCTCGCGCTAAAGTAACGAATTTGCAGCTCTGCATAGGCATTCTGCAGCGTTACCGCGTTCAGGTCGCCCGACAGCACATAGGTCTTGCCGGCCTCCACTGCTGCCGATTGCGTCACTTGATTTCTCGTCCATGCGGCCAGACCTGACGCTTCGATCTTAAGCGCCTTACCTCCCTTGGTGACAGGCGTATTTACTGTCGTAATTTGACCTGTTCCCGAAGCATCGACCGCATTCGACCAAGTGTAATTTTCGTCCGTTACAGCCTTCTCAAAGCTTCCGTTCTTGATCAGATTGTTCTGATCTTCCGGCTCGCTTAAGATGAACCATCTGTAATCAGACCAGGACGACCAGATCTGCGCAGCGGATACTCGTACGCGCAACTTATACTTCGTATCGAGAGGCAGTCCCGATGACCAGTCGAACGCTCCGTCAGATAACGCTGTATTTTGAACCTGCGTGCCGGAATCCCACACCAGCATGTCGCTCTCGTCCCGCACTTCAATCTGATAGCGGTCAAAGACCCCATTGACCGAATCGGAAGTCTGCTGCCATGCAATAGGAATATTCGTACTTTCCATTGCACTTGGATTCGCTTGATCTCCATCTGGATAGGCAAGATTGACAAGCGGTTTTCCTTCTATTGAAGTCGATAATAGATTTCCATTCGAATCATAGTTGAACTTTTGAACATACGCTCCATTCTTCTTGATTCCAGTGAGTCTATTATTCTTGTCGTACTCATACTGATATTGGCCGCTGGCCATCACCAGCATCCCCGTACAAACCTGTAGTAGGACAAGAGCCATAAATGCGCTTACAAGCCTGAAAAACATCCCAATACCCCCTGTATTTCCCTGTAAAAGGTCATTCCCAGTATTTTACCTTCATTCAACTCAAATGTCATCACTATTTTAAATAGAATAGAATCACAAAAAACCCCCTCCAGTTCCAAAGAACCGGAAGGGGCTTCCCTCTCTCTACCTATAGCAAAATAACCTCATCCTTGCTCACGTCTCGTTCCGCCTTCAACCCTCAATCTTGCGTCAAGCTTACTCGGCGTACATCCGGCTAACGGCCGTCCAGCGCTGGCCCGGCTCCAGACGGATCAATCCCGTCTGCGACGCGGGGAGATCGACGTTCGGTGCGTTGACCATTCCGGTCTGAGGCTCCGGGCAGAAGAACTCGCCGTTCGCGGCAGCGTTGTACACCATCCAATGCTTGTACGCTTCTCCCGCTTCATAGACGAACTTCGCATCCGCCTTACGGTCGTAGATCGTCATGGCGTTCACGCCCGCAACCGGCTCGGCCTGATAGTGGTTGTCCAGAGACTCGAAATAAGGATTGCCTTCGCCGCTTTTCAGCAGGCCTTCTCCTTCGCTTAACGGAAGAAGCTTGCCGGTAGGCAGCATCCGCTCGTTCAGCTCCCATCTTTGGCCGATGGAAAGGCCGCACTGCAGATCGGACACAGAACTGGCCGGAGCGAACGGAGCGTTCACGCTGGTATGGAAGCCAAGCATGAGCGGAATCGCCTCCGAGCTTTCGTTCACCGCATCGAACTGGTAAGCCAGCCCGTCGTTCGTGAGCGTAACCGTCTGCGAGAGCAGCACCCGATGAGGGAAATAGGCGAAGTCGGGATGCTTCTCGTCAAAAAGCAGCTTAACCGTGACATAGCTTTTTTCCTCGGTGCTTCCATACTCGGCTACTTCCCACTCCGAATTGTATACGAAGCCGTGGATATGGTTACCGGTATGCTCTTCATTTACCGGGAACCGATAAGTCCGGCCGTCGAATTCGAACGTCCCCGCATCGTAACGGTTGGGCGGGAACAGCACGGGAACGCCGTGCAGCATTGGCTTCTCCAGGAAAGATTCCCATTCGGCGCCCGCCGGCTCCCTCAGAAAGGCATATCCCCTGTCGTCATCCCGGAACGAGATCAGATTGCCTCCGACTCTCGGAAGAACAATCGCGGAATACCTTCCATACTTTAAGAAAATTGCCGGTTCGTTCTCGTATGTACCTTGTTTCGCTTCGTGCAGAGCCATAAAGTGTGACCTCACATTCTTCCTTTTTTTCGAGTATATAAGTCCCCTGGCGATAACGTCAACTATCATCCTTCAAGCCAGGAAAATATCGCTTCCATAATATGATCGAGATTGGATTTCCCCTCCGAATTCCGGTAAGGCTCCCGTTCGCGAAAATAATCCGCATGCTTGCCGATGATCGGCACGTGAAGCCGATACTCGGGCGCATGCTTGTCCCTCTGCCAGGACGGAAGCCGTCCCCTCTTCCTCCAGCCGCCGTGGGAGCCCATGCGCGACACCGCATCCGGCGACTTCCCCGGAAGCACGCCCTTTCCCTTTCTTTTTCCTGGCCCCTGGGCTGCAATGGACAGAACGAAGGGCTTGAGCCGATCCGGAACCCGGCAGCGCGGAGAGCCGATCATGACCACCCGGCATTCGCCCGATCTGCGCGCCGTCAGCAGCTCTGCGGCATGAAGAGCGGCGACGCCTCCCCCGCTGTGGCCGATCAGCAGCGTCATTCCGGCCGACGAGCCGTGCCGCGACTCGTCCTCCTCGACCTCCGCGGCCGTCCGCCGTCCCCCGGTCGATCGCTCGATCCGGCGGAGTCCAAGCCGGACATCCGCCCCAATCTCCCAGAGCTGCTTCATTACGTTTCTGCTCCAATCCCCGTAAGGAAACAGCAGCCGCGAATGCACGGACGCTCCGGGTGGCAACGTCCAGCCTCCCAACCCTTGCTCCCTGATTCGGGCTTCTATTGCGATTCGCAGATTTTCCATAAAATGCGGTGCCGTCGCCAGTCCTCCAAGGCAATAGACGGCCACGCTATTTTCCTCCGGCCCGTTCGAATGCTTGCGCATAGAGAATCCTTTCCATATCCGATGGATGCGTGTCCCTGAACCACTTCACCAATAGCGGCGGATGTATGTCGCTCAGCGACGCGACGGCCATCTTCTGGTTCATCGTGACCGAGCCCTCCGCACTGCCGATCAGCTCCAGCGCGTAACGGTCGGCGGCTGTCTCCGCTTGGCGCGACACGTAATTGGATGCGGGCAGCGAAATGAATGAAAGCACCGACAGGATAAGCAGAATGAGCGGCAGCGCGGTCATGTCCGACAGCGACCGAATCCCCCATCGATACCCGCGATTTCGCACGGCGACCTTGAATATCCACCCGCCGACCGCCAGCAGAAGGAGGGAGGAGCCGACAGCCCCGACGGCGCTCCATTCCAGATGATGCATCACGTAATGACCCATCTCATGCGCCATGATCAGCAGAATCTCCGGCTCGTCCAAGCGTTGCAGCGTCGTGTCCCAGAGCACAATGCGCAGCGATGACCCGATTCCGTTCACATAGGCGTTAAGCGAATTCGTCTTCCCCGACATCTCCACCTCGTACACGCGGTGCGCCGGAATATCCGCCTTGTCGGCCAGCTCCAGGATGCGCTGCTCCAGCTTGGCGTCCTTCAAGGGCGAGAACTTGTTGTAGAGCGGATCGATCACGACCGGCTGCACATACATCATGAACAGCGTGAACGGAATGGACAGCAGCCACAGCTTCAGCCACCAGCGTCCGCCTTTGGATATGACCCACAGCGCTACGGCCGATACCGCAAGCATCGTCGCGTACCCGATCCCGAAGGCGATCAGCTTGTCTCTGAGCCACCCGGCGATCGATTGCGTCGAGATGCCGTAAGCCTTGGACAGATTGTAGCCCATAACCCGCAGCGGAAAATAAAACAGATAGGCCGTACCGTTCACCAGGAAGACGTAGACGGGAAAACGAACGTAGAGAGGATAACCCCCACGCTCCAGCCGTTCTCTCCATCTTTTGGCCAATCCGCTTGACAGCATCACGAGGTAAATCAGCCATTCCCAGGGACCGCTCATGAAGAAAATCCAGTTGCGCGAAGCGTTCAACGCCTCGCTGCTCTGAAGCTGCTGCAGGGTATAGAAGGTCGCCGGATCGGCAGCCGTGCCGCGATAGATCTCCGGCACCTGATTCGGCGACGTATACGACACATAGACGGCTATCCCAATAGCATAGCAAGTGAAGATGACGAAATAACGAAGGAAAGCGGCGTGTCTGCTTGGCGGCATGGCGCATTTCTCCTTTCGCTCGGATAAGATAGTCGTATCATCGGGAAATGAGGGATGAAGGTATGCCGCAGTACCGAATTATCGTGGACCTGTCGGACCGGGCGCTGTATTTGCTGGATATGGATCGCGTCGTCCGGCAGTATCCCGTCGGCATCGGCAGAATGCTGACCCAAACGCCGGCAGGTGAATATACGATCGTCAATAAGCAGCCCAATCCGGGGGGACCCTTCGGAGCCTTCTGGATGGGCTTGTCCAGGCCCCATTACGGCATCCACGGCACGAATGATCCCGCTTCCATCGGCCATGAGGTCAGCCATGGCTGCATCCGCATGTACAACGAGGATGTGCTGCAACTGGCCGCGCTCGTACCGCTGGGAACAAGAGTCACCATAAGGCTTTGAAGGGCGAGGCACTTGTGCCCCTTAACGAGCTTTAACGAGCCTTAACGAGTCTTGACAAGCTTTAACGCGCTTGGGCAGACAGCAGCCTCGCCACATTGCGGGCGCAGGAGCGCAAGTGGTCTTCCGCTTGCTCCAGGCATTCCGCCAGCGCCATCGGCCTCGGCACGCAAGGGAAGCAAGCCGCGAATTCCGACTCCAGCTCTCGCGCATTGTCGCCAAGACTCCCGGACAGCAGAATCGTGCGAACGCCCGCAGACTTGGCTAGCCGAGCGACATAGACCGGCAGCTTGCCGAACAGCGTCTGGGCATCGCTCTTCCCTTCCCCTGTAACGACCCAGTCCGCATCGGCCAGCTTCTCCCGAAGCCGCGCCTCGGACGCTACGACCTCCGCCCCCGGCGCCATGCGGGCGCCGAGCAGCAGCAAGGCATATCCCGCGCCCCCCGCAGCTCCCGCGCCGGGAATCTCCATCGCTGCCCGTCCGGCCTCCTCCGCCCATAGCGAAGCGTACCGCCGAAGCGCCTCGTCCAGTGCAGCGATCTGCTCCGGCGTCGCTCCCTTCTGCGGTCCGTATACCGCCGAAGCGCCCTGCTCGCCGCACAGCTGATTCCGCACATCGGAGGCGACCAGAATGTCGCAATCCGCAAGACGCGAATCCAGCCCGGAGCCGTCGATGCGCCTGACCTCCGGCAGATCCCGTCCGAAGCCCGGCAACAGCCGTTCGTCCGCGTCATAGAACCGCGCGCCCAGCGCGGCCAGCAGCCCCATCCCGCCGTCATTGGTTGCGCTGCCGCCCAGACCGATCACGAAGGATCGGATGCCCTCGTCCAGCAATTGAAGCAGCAGTTCTCCCATGCCTCTGGTCGTCGTCACATACGGATCTCTCCGACTTGCCGGAGTTTGCTGCAGGCCGAACAGCGAGGCCGCTTCGATCACGGCTGTCCTCGTCGCCGTCTCCGAGTCTCCGACGTCGCTGCGGCGAGCGATTAAGCCGTAGGTCGTCTCTATCGGAAGACCAAGGGGTCCGCATACTATCGCATGGTGCAGCGTTCCTTTCGCCGCCGCAGTCAACGCTTCGACCGTTCCTTCCCCACCGTCGGCCATCGGCGCGATTTCGACCTGTGCGGACGGAATCGACTCGCGTATTCCTTGCGCGATCGCCGTCGCCGCCTGCAGCGAGGTCAGACTCTCCTTGAACGAATCGGGCGCTACGACGATTTTCATCGGCTCACCTCATTGTCGCCATTTTTGTACCCATTTCTTCCATTGTATCAGAAAAAAGAAAAAGACCGGAACCCGGCCTTCTCCTGCGCCTTGGCGCTTGCCCTCTACATCTCGATTCCCAGGACAGCCGATACGCCTTCCTCGTAGTAATGCTTAACCGGCTGCATCTCCGTTACGAGGTCTGCGGCGGCAATGATTTCGGGATGCGCACTGCGTCCGGTAATGACCACATTCATTCCCTTCGGCCGCTTGCGAATCGTCTCCAGCACATCCTCTAACGGGAGTACGTCGGAGACTGGGAAGGTTTTGATCGCCAGCGCATTATTCAGCTCATCCAGCACGATCAAGAACTCTTCGCCGTCTGCAACTCTCGACTTCGCGAACGCCCACGCCTCGCGCAGCGCCTCGCGATGCTCCTCCGGCGTTTTCGTCCAGGTGAAGCCTATGCCCTTCTGATGGATCTCCACGCCCAGCTTCTGCAAGGCGAGCTGCTCGCCGTAGGTCCTCTGCGGAGACTTAATGAACTGGATGATAAGCACGCGCTTGCCCCGTCCGGTCGCCCGGACCGCAAGCCCCATCGCCGCCGTCGTTTTTCCCTTGCCGTCCCCGGTGTAGACGAGCACAAGCCCTCGCTCCTTGCTCGGCTGCTCCTTGCCCGCTTGCTCTGTCATAGCCGCTCTCCCCTTCTTCCCGCGTTATCCCGTCAAGTCAGGAAAGTCGTTTTATCCGATGCGGGAGTCCGCTTCGTCGCCGGGGCCTCGTCGGCCGGATAGCCGATGAACAGCGTTCCGACAACGCGCCTGTCGGTCGGCGATCCGACAAAACGATGCATCCGCTCGTCATGCACAAGGCCGACGCCCCGCGTACGCCAGACGAGACCGAGACCAAGCTCGCCGGCCGCCAGCCACATCGAATGAATGGCGCAAGCTGTCGCGTATTCGTTATCCTTGCTCGATGCCTCGTCATTCTCCACGATGTCCGAGGTGACGACGATGACGAGCGGAGTCGCGGTTACGACCTTCAGAGATTCCTCGACGAGGTGGGGCTTGGTGGGAAACCGCTCCGCCAGGTATTCCCGCGCCATCGTCTCGTACCTTCCTTTGGCCTCCCCCTGAATCACGTAGAAGTGCCACGGCTCGCGCAGCCGATCGTTCGGCGCCAGAACGGCCGCCTCCAGCAGTGCCTTAATTTTCTCTTCCTCCACGCGATCCGGCTTCAGATTGCGAATCGCTCTTCGTTGCTGCAACAGCGTCATTGCGGACATGCCTATTCATCTCCCTTCTGCGGGTACGCTCTGCAGCGCTCAACCCATCTCCAAGCCATATCCGGCGCGGACCCAAAATGAAAATGCGTATAGCCCGCGCACAAATTTCCTTGCTCGTTCAGATAACCCTCCTGCTTTCGCCCCATCCTTCCGCTCGTTTCGTAGGCTGGGGAGATCGCCGCCCCCTCATTGGGCGCGAATGTCGAATAATGAAATTCGTGGCCCTTGGCCGTATCCTCCGGACCCAACAGGGGATTGCCTTCCGCGCCGCGAATGTCCCGATAGCCGAGAGCCGCCAGCTTCTTCTGCATCCGCACGCGGCCCGGAATCAAGCCGAGCATCGGGTAGCTCCGCCCGGAGGTATCCTCGATCGCTTCCGTCAAGTACATGTATCCGCCGCACTCGGCCAGCGTTGGCAAGCCTGAACGGATCGCTTCCCGAATCGACGCCTTGACGGCTTCGTCCGCCGCCAGCGTCTCCGCGAACTCCTCCGGGAAGCCTCCTCCGATGTACAAGCCTTGCGCGCGCTCCGGCAGCTTGTCCCCCGCCAGCGGCGAGAAATAAACAAGCTCGGCCCCGCATGCTTTAAGCAGCTCCAGGTTTTCCTCATAATAGAAGTTAAAGGCGGCATCTCTTGCCACCGCGATTGTGACAGGAAGACCCACCGCTGCGGCGCGCGGCGCGAACAAGGACTGTGCGGGCGGTTCGACCTTCGGCGATTCCGCCAGCTCCCAGATGCGCTCCACGTCAACCGTCGCCGAGATCAAATCCGCCAGCTTCCCGAAGAAGGGCTGGAGCTGGCCTCGCTCGATAGAGGGCACGAGGCCGAGATGCCTCTCGGGAATCGCGATCTCGTCCTCCCGCTTCAGGTAACCCACGACGGGTACGCCGCACTCCAGCTCGATCGCTTCCCGCACGATGCGGTAGTGCCCTTCGCTGCCCACCTTGTTCGCGATTACGCCCGCGATCCGCACGCGAGGATCGAGGCATTGAAAGCCCTTCACGATGGCCGCCGCGCTGCGCGCCATGCTCTGGCAGTTAACGATGAGCAGCACCGGAGCCTGAAGCAGCAGGCTGATCTCGGCGGTGCTGCCTTCGTTGGTTGCGGGATTTTTCCCGTCATAGAAGCCCATTACGCCCTCGATGACGGAGATATCCGCATCGGCGCTGGCCCGCGCATAGACCTCCCGCACCGTATCATGCGACAGCATGTAGCTGTCGAGATTGCGGGAGACGCGCCCGGTTACCGCAGAGTGATAGGCCGGATCGATATAATCCGGTCCGCACTTGAAGCCCTGCACCTGGCGGCCCGCTTGCCGCAGCGCGGCCATCAGGCCGATGGTCAGCGTCGTCTTGCCGACGCCGCTGCCGGTGCCCGCGATTACGATTTTCCGTTCGGTCATCGGTTACGCCTTCCTTTCGCTGTCCGCGCGCCAGCCTTGGCGCTTGACGCCGACCGAAATCGTCACGTTACCGGACTTTTTCTTCGTCAGCGCCAGCTTGTCCACGTCCGCGTACAGCTTGGCGGCAGGCTCGCTCACCCCGTAAGCGCCCGTAAATTTGTAGACGGTATCCGACGGCGCTTCAATCTCCGCGCGGTTCAGCTGCTCCGGCGTGTAGATCGCGAATTCCCACCCATGCTTGGCGACCACGGCCAGCAGGCCCTCCTCGTCCTTCTTCAGATCGATCGTGCAGATCGCCTGCACGCTGCGAATCGAGAGGCCGAGCTCTCCCAGCGTCTCCCGGATGACCGCTTCGATCTCCTCCGCGGTCGTGCCCCGATTGCAGCCGATCCCCAGCGCGATCACCTTAGGCCGATACAGCACTCCGTTCGCCAGAATGGCTTCTTCATCCGGGGTCAGCATGCGAGGCGTGACGACAAGCGCAGCCTGCGGCTTCGCCTCCAGCGCTTCCGCAACCGATTCGTAGGCTTGAATGTTCGGCGGCAGCGGCGTATCGTACAGCCACCAGCCCGGCTCGCCCGCCTCCTGTACGACGGCCACCCGCTCCTCGTTCACGACCGATGCGCTCACCGGAGTGAGCTTCTCGTCGGACTCCCATTCCCAGCCGAAGCGCCGTCCGAACAGGTCGACCGCAATCGTGCCCTGCACGTCCGAGGCCGTCGTAATGACGGGCTTGGCCCCCAGAGCGGCAGCCACCTCGCGCGTCAGCTCGTTCGCTCCGCCCAGATGACCGGACAGCACGCTGATGACGTGCTCCCCTTTGTCGTCGATGACGACGATGCCCGGGTCCTTCTTCTTATCCTGCAGCAGCGGAGCGATCATGCGAATGACAGCTCCGAGCGATATGATGATAATCAAGCCTTTGTAAGCGGGAAATAAAGCCGGGAACAGAAGCCGTACGCTGCCCTCGAAGAGCTGAATGCGGCGCTCCGACTCGTCGCCGCGCCGGAACTTGGACATATAATACAGATCGGAATGCCCGAACGAGCCGTGCAGCTTGCGCGCCAGCTCGACGCCGTGCTTCGTTATCGCGACGATCGCGTAGTCCCCGTGACGCTGAATGTCGGGAAGCTCATTTTCGACCAGCGTGATCACGTCGGCTTCACCCCTCTGCGATAGCGATGAGTGAATTCCTTGTCATACAGCTTCGAACGGTACTGCTCCTGATCGTGAATGTCGGGATCGAGCGCCCAGCCCGCCAGAATCATCGCATGCGAGCGAATCCCGTTCTGCTGCATGTCGCGATCCAGGTTCGCCAGCGTCGTTCTCACGATCAGCTGATCCGGCCAGGTCGCCCGCTGCACGACCGCGACCGGCGTCTCTTCGCTCCAGCCGGCCTCGACCAGCTCCTTCACGACCTTTTTCGTCAGCGTTGCGCTTAGGAAAAGAGCAATCGTGCAATGGTGCGACGCCAGATCCCGCAGCTTCTCGAACTCGGGCACCGGCGTGCGGCCCTCCGCTCTTGTCAGAATCAGCGTCTGGGTCAGCTCCGGAATCGTTAATTCCGCGCCAATGGCCGCCGCCGAAGCGAACACGCTGCTCACCCCCGGCACGACCTCGTAGCCGATACCTGCTTTTTTGAGCAAGGCAATCTGCTCCATGATCGCTCCGAATACGGCCGGGTCGCCGGTGTGCACGCGAACGACACGCTTGCCCTGCTTGACCCGATCGACCATCACGGCCACCATCTGATCCAGATCCATGCCCGCGCTCTTCAGAATTTCCGCCTCCGGCTTCGCCTTGGCGATCAGCTCCTCGTTGACGAGAGAATCGGTATATAGAACGACATCCGCTTCCTGCAGCAAGCGAAGTCCCTTGACCGTAATCAAATCGGGATCGCCCGGCCCGGCTCCGATAATATGGATTTTCATTTTCTCACCACCATTAGCGTTAAGTATTCCAGCTCGCGCCCTTCCAGGGTCCGAATGTCCCGCCAGATCATTTCCTCGGAGGACGTGACCTTCGTCAGCACGGACGCCTTGTCCAGCAATCCAAGGTCGCCCAGCACGCGCAGCATCAGATCGATGACCTTCGCCACTTTAATCAGCACGATGCAATCGTGGGAGACGATCGCCTCGCGCATCTTGTCATAGTCGTCTCTCGCCGGCACGATCGCGATCATCTCATCCCCGTCCGCCAGCGGGATGCCCAGCCGGGAAGCCGAGGCATTCACGGAGGAAATTCCCGGAATGGAGCGAATCTCCGCCTGCGGATGTCTTTCCTGCATCAGCCTCATCAGATGAATAAACGTGCTGTAGATCATCGGATCGCCCTCAGTGACGAACGCTACGTCCCGTCCTTCGCTCAGATGGCCCCAGACGGTCTCCACCGTTTTGCTCCACTGCAGCTCCAGCGCTTCCCGATCCTTCGTCATCGGGAACGTCAGTCCGACCATTTCCTTCTCTTCCGTATTCACATACAGCTCGACGATGGCGAGCGCGTAGCTCTTGGCGCCCTTCTTCTTGCGCGGATATGCGATAACGGGGCACTCCCGCAGCAGCCGGAACGCTTTAACCGTAATCAGCTCCGGATCGCCGGGACCGACGCCCAGGCCGTACAATACGCCTAACTTAGTCACTTGCGCTCGACTCCTTTTCGCTTGCCTCTCCCGGCTGCTTCCGCACGGCAGTGATGATGTATACCGGGTTCAGACCTTCGAATCTCGTCATATCGAGAATCGGCTTGCTGCGCGACGGCTGCACCATGGCAATGCTGACGTCCAGCCCTTCCTCCGCGAGAATCCGGTTCGCCTCGTAGAGATTCTCGATGGTCACCGCGTTCAGCACGATGCGCCCGCCCGGCCTTAATCTGGCTGAGCATAGGCGCAGCAGCTCCTGCATCTCCCCGCCCGTACCCCCAAGGAATACCGCATCCGGATCGGGGAACGCGTCCAGTCCCGCAGGCGCGCGTCCTTCGACCGCCGTGATGTCCGCCCGGAAACGCTTCATGTTGGTACGGCAATTGTCCAGATCCGCCGCATTCTTCTCAATCGCATACACCGCGCCCCGCCTTGCGATTCTCGCGGCTTCGATGGCGACCGAGCCCGTACACGTTCCGATATCCCAGACGATGCTATCCGGCTTCAGTCCCAGCTGCGCCAAGCTTAGCACGCGTATTTCCTTCTTCGTAATCAGACCCTTGTCCGGCTTCCGCTGCGCGAATGCCTCATCGTCTATGCCCATCGGCCAGGAGGGGACGCTTGCCGCCGCTTCCGGCCGATGCCTCAGAATCACGACGTTTAACGGAGAGTACGACTCCCCG
Organism: Cohnella boryungensis; assembly: GCF_042651945.1. Lineage (NCBI taxonomy): Bacteria > Bacillati > Bacillota > Bacilli > Caryophanales > Paenibacillaceae > Cohnella > Cohnella boryungensis. The sequence goes on from NZ_JBHSED010000038.1 coordinate 19,991, forward strand.
AGCGCCTCCTCCAGCTCGTACCAGCCGCAGCGCTCCCGATCCCCGTCCAGGTTTTCGGCCACGAACATGCGATACTCCGTCATGCCGAACTCCAGCAAGTACGCGGCGATGGCGCGCGGATCGTTCTGCTCGTCCGTCAGCAGCGCGACCTTCGGCTTGCCGTCGATGCGCTGGGCCAGCCCCTTCATGCTCCGGCCGTGCACGCTGATCAGCTCGGCGTCCTGCCAGCTTTCGCCGATCCGCGAGAACGCCGCCTGAACCGAGCTTGTTGCCGGATAGACATCTACGTCGAGCTTTGTCGCAAGATAGCCTCCGATTCCATAGAAGAGCGGATCGCCGGATGCAAGAACCACGCATTTTTTCCCCTGCGCGGCCTCTTCCTTCAAGCGCCTCGCCGCTTCGGACAGCGGCCCTTTAAGGACAATCCTCTCTCCCGCAAATTCCGGAAAAAAGCCCAGCTGCCGTTCTCCTCCGACCAGTACGTCGCATTGCCCGATCCACTCCAGATAACGGGGCGGCAGGCTTGCGCGGCCATTGTCGCCGATGCCGATCACCTTCGGCTTGCCGTCCTTTCCGTTCCAGGCGTTCTCCATTCTCGTCCTCTCCTATCCATAAGCCCTATAAGGCTCCAATAAGCCTCTATCTGCTCGCTTGTCCCAGCAGAACGCCCTTCATCGAAATGATGACCGTTTCCAGCTTGTAGCCTCCGCCGACCTCGCGAAGCCCCTCCTCGGAGCAATAAGCGCTCAGAAGCTCGAAAAAGCCGGCATAGCCCCACTCCTGCATCAGATCTCCGACCTGTGCAGCCGTGTTCGCTTCGCCCACGATCGTTGTCTGCTCCGACGTAGCGCCTGCACGCTCCGCGACCGCAGCCAGAAACCCGAAGTCTACCGGCGCGCTTTTGTTGTGAACCATCATGACGCCCTGCGCCACCTTGGAGAACTTGCCCATCATTCCGACGAGCGTCACCTGCCGAACGCCCTGCTTCTTGCATTGCAGCAGCGCGAACCCGACGAAATCCCCCATCTCGATGAACGCTTCCTCCGGCAATTCGGGATACCTGTCTATTCCGAACTTCTCGCTGCGCCCTCCCGTCGACAGAACCAGATGGCTGCAGCCGCACTGCACCGCTACCCGGATCGCCTGGGCCACGCTGGCCTTATAAGCCGAGGTGGAGAACGGAACGACGGTGCCCCGCGTGCCCAAAATCGAAATGCCGCCAATAATGCCCAGGCGGCCGTTTAACGTCTTCTTGGCAATCTCCTCGCCGTCCGGCACGGAGACGACTACCTTCACGCCCCGCTCCAGCTTGAACAAGCCGAGCACGAAGGTCATCGCCTCCCGGATCATTTTGCGCGGAACGGGATTGATCGCGGCCTCGCCGACGGACACGGGCAAGCCGGGCTTCGTCACCCGGCCGACTCCGATACCTCCGTCGATGACGATCCCCGGCTCGGGAAGCCAGGAGACGCGCGAAATAATGCGCGCCCCGTGCGTCGCGTCCGGGTCGTCCCCGCCGTCCTTGATCACTTCCGCTTCCGCCTCCGTCGCCGTAAACTCGTTGCGGACAATCGCAAAAGCAACCTCCATGCCGATAGGCAGCCGAATCGTAGCCTCGGCCTGAGCCTCCTGCGTAATCAGCGCGACAAGCGCCGCCTGGGCCGCGGCGGTCGCGCAAGAGCCCGTCGTATAACCGTGCCGAAGCGGCTTGTCCTCCTGGGTTGCGCCTCCCGCCGCCATTTGGGTCAGCCCAACCGTTCCGCCATCAGCGAGATGGCGTTCAACGCCGCTACGGCGACGGGACTTCCGCCCTTGCGTCCTATATTCGTGATGAACGGGATATCCAGCTTCGCGAGCTCCTCCTTCGATTCCGCCGCCGAGACGAAGCCGACCGGCACCCCAATGATGAGGCCAGGCTTCGCCGCCCCTTCCTTCACGAGCCGAATGAGCTCGAGCAGCGCCGTCGGAGCGTTACCGATCGCATATACGCCGCCTTCCGCTTCCAGAATCGCCTTGCGAATCGAGATAATCGCGCGAGTCGTGTTCAGCCGCTTCGCTTCCTCCATGACGTCCTTATCCGAGATGTACACATGCACCGAGCCGCCGAATTTCTCGATGCGCGGCTTGCTGATGCCCACCTGCACCATCTGCACGTCGGCCACGATTTTGCATCCGGCGCGAATCGCTTCGATTCCCGCCTCGATCGCCTTCGGATGAAACACCAGGCTCCGGCCCAGCTCGAAATCCGCCGAAGCGTGAATGACCCGCTGCACGACCGGATACTGCTCCGGCGTGAAGGGATGCTCCCCAAGCTCCTCCGTAATCATCTCGAAGCTGCGTTCCTCAATCTCCTGCGGCTGTACCGTAATCGGCTTAAAATCGGTGTGGAATTCCATTCGTTACGCCCTCCCCAGCATGTCGTCGATTTTCGCGACCAAACCTTCGAATTCATTGTAATAGATGCCGTAGGCCACCGACGGCCTGCCGATAATAATCGTCTCGATACCCAGCGCAAGCGCGGACTCCAGCTTCTCGTCGACCGCGCCGACCTTGCCGCTTTCCTTCGTAATCATCAAGGTAACCTTATAGTGGCGATAGAGCGCCTCGTTCAGCTCCCGGGAAAAAGGCCCCTGCATCGCGACGATGTTTTTCTGCTCCAGGCCCAGCTCCTCGCATTTCTCCATGTTGTCCTTGCGCGGAAGCATTCGGGCGACAAGCGTCGTATCCGGCTCGTTCAGCAGCCGCTTCGCGAAAACGGAAAGCGTCTTGCTCCCCGTCGTCAGCATGACGACTCCTTTGCGCTGCGCAGCCAGCTCCGCCGCTTGCTCGTAATCGTCCACATAGGTAATCAACGGGGTGTCCGCGAAGGACAAGCGATCCCGTTCGTAGCGTATGTACGGCGTTGCCGCCTCTTCCGCAGCCGCGATGGCGTTCCGCGAAGCTTCCTCCGCGAACGGATGCGTAGCGTCCACGAGCAGCTTGACTCCATGCTGCCGCATCAGCTCGACAAGCGCCTCCTTCGGCAGCCTGCCCGTGCGCACCGGCAGCCCCGCTTCCTCCATCGACCTAGCCGCGCTCTCCGTGACGACGGTCGTCAGCAGCGGATGGCCCGCTCCCTGAATCCGCAGCGCCAGCTCGCGCGCATCGCTTGTCCCCGCCATTACGAGTATCATGAATGACTCCGCCTCCTTCTTACGTTGACGCCTTCTCACGTTCGCGTTCATGCGCGTGATCGTGCCCGTGGGGATGGTCATGATCGTGGTCGTGGTCGTGATGCGCGTGATCGTGCCCATGGTCATGATCGTGGTCATGATGCGCGTGATCATGTCCATGATGATGATGATCGTGATCATGGTCGTGCCCGTGATGGTGATCGTGTCCGTGATGATGATCATGGTCGTGATCGTGGTGATGGTGGTGATCGATATGCTCCATGGCCGCTAACCGATATTGACACATGTCGCAGTTCATTTTCACTTGGCCCTGAAGAGCCTCCAGAGCCCGTTCCCGTAAGATCTCTTGCAGCATAGGATGAAAGCCGAAATAGTCCGCAAGCGCGAATTCGCAGTCCGGATAGGCCGCCCCGAAGTCTTCTATCATTTGCTCCATTCTTTTAATCAGGACGCCTGTAAAAAGAAAATAAGGAAGCAGAATGACCTTGCGCGCGCCCAGCTTCAGACAGCGCTCCACTCCGGCATCGACCAGCGGCGCAGTCACGCCGATGAACGCCGTCTCCACCCATTTGAACTTCGTCTTCTCCCAAAATAATCGCGAGATTTTGAATAGATCGCTGTTCGCGTCGGCATCGCTGCTGCCTCTCCCAACGATCAGTATCGCCGTATCCTCGTTATGCTGTTCGCCGTCTATCGGCTCAAGAGAGTCTACGCTTTGCAGCCGGGAGCTCAATATTTTCAACACTTGCTCGTGAACTCCGATCGGACGGCTGTAAATAAACTCGACATTCGGATGACGGAGCCTCGCCTCGTCGATTGCGGCAGGGATATGTATTTTGGCATGACCGGCCGAGAATAGCGTAATCGGCACGACCGCAACGCGCGTCGCTCCTTTCGCTACGCAGGTCGCCATCCCTTGCGCCATCGTCGGCGATACGAATTCGAGAAAACAAGTCTCGACGATCTCTGTCGGCAGCGCCCCCGCCAGCATTCTGACCATTTCCCGCACTTCGTTGTTGCCTGCCTCGTCCTTGCTGCCATGGCCTACGAATAATAGGGCATCCACGTGATTCTGCCTCCTCTATCAAACTCATTTTCTCTATCTTGTAGTCTCTGGATACGAAGTCTTCTTCCCCTATGCTAGTCGCCGCAAATAGCGTTCTCGATCTGGAACACCGGCACCTCCTGATGCCGATAGCCCTCGATCTCCTTCACCCGCTTGAAAAACTTATGAAAGCGTTCATTCGGGTGACCGCCGTCTCTGTACCTCGCGATAATCCGCTCGATCAGCTCCACCAGCTCGCCCGGCTCGATGCCTTCCGCGACAGGCTGCGCCGGATGGACGTTGCGCCCGATTGTCTTGCCTCCCAGGAACAAATCGAATTTGCCCCTGCGGTAGACGATGCCGATATCTTCTTGCACCGCACCGTAGCAAGCCATTCCGCAGCCGTTAAAGCCGATCTTCAATTCTTTGGGCAGCTTCATGCCCCCTATCTTGTCTTGCAGCTCCTCTGCGTAAGGGATCGATTCTCCCTTCTCTCCCTCGCAGAAATCGCAAGCCTTCACCTGCAGTACATCTCCGATAGGAGAGAGCATGAAGCCCTCGCCGCGGAGCCGGGATGTAATCGCGTCGGGCTCCGAGGTCGGGACGCGCACGATCAATTGGTGATGCGGCGTATAGTCCATCGTCCCCTTCTCCCCGATGATGTCGGCTAGTGCGAGCAGCTGCCTGGCGCTGAACTTCTTGTCCGCGACGCCGGTGCTCACCGCGAATTCGAAAATCTCTTGCTGTCGGTATACGATCCCCGCTCTGGGCGCGCTCTGCTCCGCCGGGTCCGGCGTAATCCGGGATATTCCCCGCGAGCGATCGACCAGCTCCAGCGCTTCCATCGCCAGCGCAAGCGATCCGACGACAGGCGCGCCTCCGTAGGACGGCTGCCCGGACGATTTCCCGGCAGCGCCGCCCGATTCTGCGGGTGCGGCGGCCCGTTCTGCCTCTGCGCCCGGCTTTTCCATGAGAGTCAATCTCGGCGCCAGCGCAGCTGTCTTCTCCAGTGTCGGCTCCTCGTACTCATCCTCCTCGTCCCAAGCCTCGGGCTCGGAGGGCTGGCGCAGCGCCCACGGCTCCGCTTCTTCGCGCAAGCGCTGATGCGGCTTGAGCGGCTGCACGTCCGCGCCAAGCGTATATTTGCGCTGGTAGCCCCGCGGCGTAATCATAAGTCCATCGTAGACTACCGTAGAGGAGTTTCCGATGATGACCGTTGTCAGCATGCCGATATCGTGATCCAGCATATCGCGCAGATTCGTCAGCACGACATGCTCCCTTTCCCGATAGGCGCTTTTAACAATGCCTACAGGGGTCTCCGGCGAACGATATTTCAGCAATATCCGCTGCGTCTCCACGATCTGGCGCGTTCTTCGGCCGCTGCGGGGATTATAGAGCGCAATAACGAAGTCCGCTTGCCCCGCCGCTTCTACCCGTCGTTCGATCAGCGCCCACGGAGTGAGATGATCGCTCAGGCTGATGGTGCACGCATCGTGCATGATCGGAGCGCCCAGCAGCGAAGCCGAGGAGTTGATCGCCGATATGCCCGGAATAATCTCGACCTCCACGCCGTCCGAGCGCCGCCAGCCCTTCTCCATCAGCACCTCGTAGACCAGTCCGGCCATTCCGTATACGCCGGCGTCGCCGCTGGAAATTACGGCGACCTTCTTGCCGGCCTCCGCCTGGCGAACCGCCTCCTGCGCGCGGCTGACCTCCTCGGTCATGCCCGTGCGAACGATTTCCTGATGGGTCAGCAAACCTCGAATCAAATCTACATAGGTGTTGTAGCCAATGACGACATCGCTTTCCTGCAGCGCCTCCCTGGCCCGCTTCGTAATATGCTCGAAGCTTCCGGGACCGAATCCGATAATCAGCAGCTTCCCCGCCATCGTCCGCACATCCTTTCCATTTGTCGCCTCTTGTTTTCGTGAATTGCCGGATCGCTTTCCGCCCCGCCGCCTAACCCCGAAAAAAACATCAAAAAAAACGTCCCCCACACGATAGCCGTGTTAGAAACGCTTGTCAGCGCGCAAACCTGGAGCGAGTCGAAGAGCCATCGAAAACCGGGTTTTCGATAACGCCGCCTCGTCAGGCAAGTCCGTCCTAACACTTCCCTAAATCCTCGTAGGTCAAAAGTGTATGGAACCAGGCTGGTTTCCTGACTTGGAACGTCATTCTCGTCTGCCTTCCCGGAGCGCTTCACGCGTATCCAGTGGCTTGCCTGACGGGAATGCGCCTTCCCTGGGGACGGCGTTCCTTACAGTGGCGGGTCCGTGCCGGCTTCTCACCGGCTTCCCATTTAAGCCGCTTGAGCCTTGGCCAAGCAGCACCTCATTCATCTCCGTATTCGATTGTCACGGTCATCTTAACATTGTCCGGCTGCGATTGTCTAGCAGAGCGGAGGTTTGCGGAACCCGCCGAGCATGCTGCCCATCCAATCCGGCCCGCTTAAGGCTTGTCCCTGCCCTCCACCGAATTGCCGGTTGCGGCGGCCGTCGGCTCGAAGGCGTACACCAGCTTCTCCTCCAGCCTCTCTCCGGTCAGCATTTTTCTCACCAGCTGCCTGCCCGTTTCAGGCGTAATGCCCTTATACCACGAGCCCTCGGGATATGCGATCACGACGCATGCATCCTCGCAGCGGCCGTTGCAGCGGGTTCTCGTCGTATGGATCAGCCGATCGGCTCCTAGCTTGGCGATTTCCTCGCGGATCGCCAGCGTCACCTCGTCCCCCTCCCGTTTCAGGCAGCTTCCCCCGTTACAGATCAGCAGATGAGACCTCATCCCTTGCAAGTTCCAGGTCACCAATTGAATCGCCTCCTTCTACAGCTTATGAACGATAGGCTCACACTAACTCGTTTCTCTTGCGCAGATAGCAAAATAAGATCAAGCAGCTTGCAGAACAGAGCAGCGCCAGCAGCGCGATAAACCCGTATCCGGCCTGCAAGCCGATTCTCAGGCTTTCCTCGGCCCCCTTATCGCTTCCGAACAGCTTCTGGACTTCATCGATAGTGACGCCGATCAGCAAATTCCCGATCACGCTGGCAACGCCCATCAGAGTAACAGTAAACGTAATTGCCGTATCGGTGCCGCGCGAATAGCGCTTCGCCAGGATCGCCATCACCGTCGGATAGATCGGAGCGATGCCGATGCCTGCGATAGCGAACAGAATCGCTCCTTGCTCGCCGACCGCAATAGCTGCGAAGCTGCATATTCCGGAGAAAGCCGATAGCAGCATGACCGATAACGTGTAGCCGATCTTATCCGTCAGGGGACCAAGCAGCAGGCGCGCCGCCATGAAAAAAACGAAAAACACGGACAGCATCCCGGAAGCCGCATCTGTCGACCAGCCGTAGGCCTTCTCCAAATAGTTGACGAGCCACCCTCCGACCGCCAATTCCGACACGACGCCGAACGAGAGCACCGCGACGATGAGCCATGCGGCTGGATCGCGGGAGAAGCTTTTTAAGGTCATCCGTTCCGCGCTCGTCTCGCCGTCTCCCGGAAAACGGGCCTTTAGCGACGGAATGATCGGCAGCAGGGACAAGGACAGCATGATGAGATACATCCCCCGCCAGCCCAACTCGCCTCCGAACAGGCTCCAGCCCATCATGGAAGAAGCGACGATCGGGGCGATCGCCGAGCTTAGCCCGTAGAAAAAATGGGACAGGTTCATCATCGCGCCGGTGTTTTTCGTGAAAATGCGAGCCGCCATGATGGCCAACCCGATCTCCAGCATGCCGTTGCCGATGTACATCAGAAAATAAGAAGCCGACAAATAAGCATAGCTCGAAGACAAGTACATCAACAGGCCGGACACGACCATGGAGCCGAACGCGACAATCCCCGTCCATTTGATGCCGATTCTGTTCGTCAGCGCTCCCGTGAAGGAGCAGGCGATGAGATAGCCGAGCGAGTTAAAAGCGAGCAGGAGCCCCAGCTGCGTCTCGTTCAGATGAAAATCGGCCTGCATTCTCGGGATAGCCGGGCCTTTGATGTTCTCGGAAAAGCCGAATATAAGGAAGCCTCCGAATACGACGGTCAGAAGCAGCCATTGGTTCGATATCCTGGTTAACTCCTTCACGATGCTCTTCCTCCGTCTGCTGCGAATCGATGACGAGAGCCGCTCCTCATCCCGCTTCATAGTTGTTCATTGTAACTCATAACTCGTATTCGGGGCTATAGCTTTTCGGCGATTTCATCGCAAAATGAGGCTGACTCAAAGTGCTAAACTTTTGAACAGCTTCTTTCTTTTATATCGATTATGGTTTTGCGGGCATGTATCCCCTTCCTATGGCTGTTGCATTCGTGAAATTTTGAATTTGTAAACTCGTAACGAGGAAATTTCACGACTGCAAAGGCCAACGCTCCGCTCCTCCAGGAGATACATGCCCTCTTTTTTCATCGATTGAGGGAAGAAAAAGCCCACAGAAATGCAAAGAAATCGCTATTTGGTAAATGGAGGTACCACCCAACCATCCCCAAAGGAGCGATTTCTTTGTACATTCAATCTACCATGGACCAACTTTACCTACTCAATGGATCTTGAGGAAGACATCCCTGAAAATCATCTTGTTCGCATCGTTAATGAAGCCGTAAATCGACTCAATGACGGGATATTTGCCTCAGCCTATCCTGGTGGTGGCAGAGATAGCTACCACCCTAAAATGCTTACTAAGGTCATCCTTTATGCTTACACCCAGCGCATTTACTCCTCGCGCCAAATCGCCAAAGCCATCCGTGAGAACGTCGGCTTCGCCGGGGCTGCCGCGCTTTTGCGCCATACGGCTCACTCAACCCGCATTGCCTAGCCGCAAGGCTTTCGCCTCGCGCAATGAAGCCAGCGCGTAGACCACCAGCGCGACCCAGATCAGAATAAAGCTGACCAGCATCAGCGGGCTGACCGTCTCCTTAAAGACGGCTACGCTGAGAATCAGCGTAAGCGTCGGGCCGATATACTGGATGAAGCCGAGCATGGACAGCGGAAGCTGCCGCGCGGCTCTCGCGAACAGAAGCAGCGGAAGGGCCGTCGCCGCGCCCGACAACAGCAGCAGCAGCGTAGAACCGAAGGGCAGCGTCCATGCCGTAGCCGTGTGCGAGGCGCCCAGATAGCTCCAGAAGAGGAGGGCCGCCGGGACGACGATCGCCGTCTCGGTCATCAGGCCGAGCGACGCGTCGATCTTCAGCTTTTTTTTCACGAGTCCGTACAGGCCGAAGCTTAACGCGAGCGAGATCGACACCCACGGAAAACTCCCATATTCGACGGTTACGAGAATCACTCCCGCGCCGGCCAGCGCGATCGCCAGCCATTGCCCTCCGCTCGGCTTCTCGCGCAGGAACACGATCGCCAGCGCGACGTTGATGAGCGGAGTCAGATAGTAGCCCAGGCTCGTCTCGACCACGTGTCCGTTATTTACGGCCCAGATGAACACAAGCCAGTTAAACGTAATGAGCAGGCTGCTCGCGACGAGCGAGGCAAGCGTTCGGCGCTCCTGCAGCGTCCGCTTGAGCTCTCGCCACCGCTTCTGAGCCGTAATGAGTCCCGCCACGAAGACGAAGGACCAGACAATCCGGTGAGAAAGAATCTCTCCTGCCGGCATCGTCTCGAACCATTTCCAGTAGAGCGGGAGCAGCCCCCAGATCATATAAGCAAACACAGCGTTAACCAGTCCGTATCTCATGATGCAGCTTCTCCATTTCTGTGCTTAAGCATGAAAGGAATTATAGCACTGCGGACATGGACTTGAAATCGAAAATAATAGGAAAATCGTAAGTCCCTTAAGGGTTCGTGATTGTAACCGTGGATAGATTCGGCTTCCACTCCACGTTCAACTGCAGCGATTCCGCCAGAAAACGGACCGGCACCATCGTACGGTTCCCGGAGGCGGTCACCGGTGCGCTCAGCGTTACGGCTTTGCCGTTGACGGTCGCGTTCTTGCTGCCGATCGTCAGCTTCACGGTCATGCCCGCTTTGGTCGCAGTGACGGAACGGTCGGCCTTGTTCCAGCTCACCTCCGCTCCGAGCGCCTCCAGAATAACCGAAGCGGGAACGAATACAGATCCGTTGCGCGATACCGGCTGCTGGTCTGCGAATGAGAGCGTTCTGCCGTCCAGCGTCACCTGAATGCCTTTGCCGGAGCTGCCGATAGCGGCGCCCCCGGTGGAGGGCTGCTCGTTCCCGGACGCCGAGCCGCTCGGAAGCGCGGTAACGGGCAAGCCCAGCTGCGCCTGCAGATTCGCCAATCGGTTCAGGGCGAAGGTCTTTAACGAGCCCGCGGCCATCGTGCCCATGCCCATGCCCATGCCTTGTCCTCTTCCCGGAGCCTGATCTTGCCCGGCGTTCGCGTTGCCCTCCGGCCTTGTCATGCCTTCCGGCGGCTGCATTCCCTCCGGTCGCGCGCCCTCAGGCGTCATCGTACCTTCCGGCGGCTCCATACCTGCCGGAGGCTCTCCTCCCGGCGCGCCCGCGTTCCCGGACGGTCCGCCCGTTCCCTCGGCGTTCGCCTGCTCCGAGGAGGAGTACGCGACATTGGCCTCAAATTGCTCCATCGTGTAAAACTTGGTCGGATCGGCATTCACATAAGGCCGTATTAAATCGGCCAATCCGCCGATGCGATCGCCGATGCCTTCCATATAATCGACGAGCTGCCCTACATATTCCCGGTATCTCGTCTTGTATTCCGGTACCTTCAGCAGGTTATTGATCATCGGAACGCTTTCCATCGCAATTCCGAGCACCGGAACGTCGACGGAAGCGGTCAAAGCGTTCGTATTAACCGTGCCGTTCGCGCCCGACGAGACGTTTCTTCCTCCGCCGGAATATCCGTTGAACGACATGTTCATATCCCAAGGGACGACCGTAAACTTCCCGTTCGCGTCGCCGTACAGCATGTAATTGTGGCCTTTGTCGCCATTGTAGCTGTCGTAGTTGCCGAGAACCGCGTTGGCTGCGATATACTTGAGCGCCGAATCTACGTCCAGCACGCTTTCGATGCTTCCTTTCTCTCCGTCCGGCATATCGTTTAGCACACGAATGAATTTTTGCAGCGCCGCCTTGTTCTCGTCGGTGCCCATGTCATTCGTAATCGTCTTGTATTCGCCGCTCTCCTCGTATTGCAAATAGCTTTTCTCGTCCGTGTCGTATAGGACGCCGTCCTTGTAATCCTCCCCGTAATTGCGGGCAAGGTAGCTGTCGTCCACCGCTTCCACTCCGGTGTAGAAGCCGTAAAGCTTGCCGTTCACGTACAGGTTGACAAATACGGTCAGCGGCGCGTCTTCGCCGATTGCCCGCAGCGCCTCGTAGTGCAGATATTCCCTTAAATACGAAGGGTCCGAGTAATTATTGTTGAGCACCATCTTGTCCAGCCCGAGCAGCGTTTGCTTTTTGTCATACTTATCGAACTTCAGGCGGAAGCTGTACCGGTCCGAATCGGTCATGCTCGCCACCGCTTTAAGCGTCAGGTTGCCCTTGGTCGAAAAGCCTACGTTGTCGAGCTTGTTGCCGTCCACCTCGACCGACACGCTCTTGTAGTCCTTGTCGAGCGGGCTTTCGAGAATGCTGTCCCAATCCTCCTCGGCGATCGTCACCTTCACGTCGATGATTCGATCTCCTTCAAACAAAGCCTCGTAAGGCTGCGTTGTTCCCTTCTCCGCTGCTGCGACATCCGTCGCCGATCCGGCCGCGCCGATCAAGCCTGCCGCGAGCGTTAACGACAACGCCGCGATTCTCGCTCTCCTGAACGAGAGCTTCCACTTCATCATTCGAGTCCCTCCCGTGTCGAAATTGCGGGCGCCGTATTCCCCGGACGGTTGTCCGAATCGCGCCTCGCCTATTTCAAGTTACACGAGAAACCTTACTCTATAATGAAAGAGAACTGAGAGTCTCCTGAATACGCCCTCAAGCCTTGAACCCGATGCCTCTAGCTCCGCGCCTTGCGGCGCGACGACACGATCAGCCGTCTGACGAGCCAGATGACGGCGATCAGCAGCACTATAGCCACCGCAAGCTTCCACGAATGATGCTCAATCGCGTGCAGCACCTTTTCCCACTGCGGGCCGAAGGCGTGTCCCAGGCCGATGAAGCATACGCACCAGAATAGCGCCCCGCCGTAAGCGTAAGCGGCGAACGTACGGAACGGCGAGCCGATGATGCCCGCGAAATAACCGGTGACATGCCGCACGCCGGGAATAAAATATCCGATAAAGACGAGCACGTTGCCGTAGCGATCAAACCATTTTTTCGTTTTCTCCAGCTTGGACGGCGTGATCAGCACCCACTTGCCGAAGCGCTCGATGAACGGCATTCCCGCCTTCAGCCCGATAAAATAAGTGACGGTCATTCCGATCGTCGTGCCCGTGAAGGCCCAGATCAGCGCAGTCCATCCATGCAGTACGCCCGTATAAGACAAATATCCCGCGTACAGCATCGTGGTCTCCCCGGGAAAAGGAAGGGCGATAAACTCCAGCAGCAAGCCGAGGAACAGCACCTCATAGCCGTACTGATCGAACAAACTTTCAATATTAAAGCCCATCGTTCTCTCGTCCTCTTTGAGTTTCTCATCGCGCGGATGGTAAGGCCATTCGGTATAATCTGCCTTTTATTATACCTAATTTGAAAGAAAAAGACCCCCGACCTTCGAAACAAAAAAGAGGCATGCCTCCGGGTAACCTCGGGCAGCCTCTCTATTACACCTGCAATTCGATCATCCATACGTCGTATGGATTCATGGTCAGCTCGCCTTCAAGCGTGCGCCGATGAATTCGTTCCTCGTATTTTCCTTTGAACGAGACGAGGGCGGGAGTTCCTGAGTAATTCAACAGAATCGCCCAGGTTGCCTTTCCATCCGTACGATAGACGGTCTCCACCCAAGGAGGCAGCTTCGCCCATCCTTCAGCAGCATCGCCGACCCCGAGTTGTTCGAGCAAAGCTTCGGAATTGACTAAAGAGAAGAATGTCCCGAAATAGACAATGCGCCCTCTTCCTGTCTCCCGAACCGTTACCCCCGGCATTCCCGCGTAGTAGTCGGCCGCATACGTTGCCGCGACATGAACGCCTTCCTCTTCGGGAGACAATATTTCGTGAAATATGGGCGCGTCTACAACACTTTCACCGTTATCCCCTGCATTCGAGAACAGCAAACCCTGATGCTCGACGTAGGGATCGACCATCGTGAAATCCTTAACCTTCACTCCGGCAAGCTTGCGAACAACACCAGGAAACGGCTCCATATAAGCATGATTATCGCGATTTTTGTACCCGCTGCGAGGACCAAGCACCACCGTTCCGCCTTGCTCTGCGTAGATGCGAAGCATCTCTGCCTGCTTCGAATCGAAGATCTGGGCGTTAGGCACGAAAATGATCGAATACCCCTTCAAATCCTGCGGTCCGCCAAGCGTATTCCAATTCAGGACGTCCGTCCCGATATGCCGATTCGTCAATGCCAGATAAATACTTTCCTCGCTCCTCCAATAATCCGTTCCGGTGTGCCGATCGATCTTGCAGTTGCTGTCATTGTCATAGTCACCCAAAATAGCGGCGGTCGCAGCCACCCTCGTAGCCAGAAGCGTGCCCGCCAGACGCGTAACCTCTTCCGCAATGACACCCGCTTCCTCCAGCCTGCGATTAGGTTGGTTTCCGTAATCGTTCAGCCCGTGCCACAGCGTCTCTGCGCCGAACGGGCAAGTTCGCCAACGAAAATAGAGCACGCCGTCCGCACCATGGGCAATCGATTGCCAGGTCCACAAGCGCATCTGTCCCGGTTTGGGGGATGTCTGCAAATAATCATCGCGATCGTTATTTAGAACATTCCCCGTCTGCCCGCCTGGACCGGCCTGCTGCTCCAAAATAAGAAATTTCGCAGAATATCCTCGCATCCGGCTTAAGTGCTTTCCGCTTAAACGGTCTTTTTCCTTCAACGGTACATCCTTGCGCATTAGCTGGAACGACGGATAGGAATCGTAAGAGAGAAAGTCCACCGTCCGCTCCGTAAAAGTCGAATAGTCGATATTGCCGAATATGCCGTTATGCGTCACGAATTGCTGCGAAGCAATCCCTGCCTTCAATATTTGGTATTGGGGCTCCGCGAAGCGAATCGCGGAATCAGAGGTGAAACGGTAAGAATCGAGCAGATGACTCGGATTGTGGTACGTCACCGTTGGCTTCGGCAAGAATACCTGACTCCATTCGCTGTAGGTCTGCGCCCAGAAGGAGGTGCCCCAGGCGGCATTCAGCGCTTTCAACGTCCCGTACTTCTCCTTGCACCACTCTCGAAACGCGAGATGGTCGCTCTCGGCGAAGCTCATGTCCGAGTGGCAGTTCAACTCGTTGTCGATCTGCCAGCCTATGACGGACGGATGATTCCCATAATGAGCGGTCATCGCGGCAACGATATCGCGGCATAACCGCAAGTAGACCTGCGATGTATAGTTGTAATGTCTTCTTGATCCATGAGCCATAGCTAGGCCGCGAAAATCGACCCGCAGCACCTCGGGATACTTCTGCGTCAGCCAGGCCGGCGGCGCGTAAGTCGGCGTACCCAAGATGATCTTCAGTCCGTAGCGTTCGCTAATTGCAATCGCCCGGTCGAATAACGTAAAGTCGTATTTCCCTTCCTCCGGCTCTAACAGATTCCAAGCCGTCTCGCCCATGCGGACGACATTGAAGCCCATTCCCGATATGCGGCGGAAATCGTCCTCCCACATATCTTCCGGCCAGTGTTCCGGGTAGTAACAGACGCCGAGCAAGAAGTCTTTCCCCTTATAAGCTTTCTTTTCATTAAAACGCATGAGTCTCTTCCTCCCCAAGTCCCTGAGATGTCAGCCTTTTACCGCTCCGCCGGTTAATCCTCGGACGAGCGTCTTCGAACCGAACAGGAACAGGATAATTAGCGGAAGCGTGCCCAGTGTAAGCCCTAGAATGCTGGCCGAGTAATCCGTGCGGAACACCGTGGACAGGTTGGCTATGCCGAGCGGCAACGTGTACAGCTCCGGCTTATTAATGGTGACGAGCGGCAGCAAATAATTGTTCCATGAACCGAGGAAGCAGATCAACCCAAGCGTGCTAATGGCAGGCATCAGGAACGGGACGACAATTCGCAGAAAAATTTGCGGCTCCTTGCAGCCATCGATCCGGGCGCTCTCGACAACCTCCGTGGGAACGGTGGATTGGACGAATTGAGTCATGAAGAAAACGCCGAAGGCGTTATTAAGCCCCGCGATGATGAGCGGCATATGAGTGTTATTCAAATGGAACCATTTCATTTCCATTACATAAGCGATAAGTCCAAGCTGTCCGGGAATCATCATTGTGATCAGAATGAAGCCGAACAGCACCTTTCTGCCGCGAAATTCGTATTTTCCGAAAGCAAAGCCGGTTAAGGCGCTAATTCCCACTGACACGACCGTGAACAGCACCGCCACATAGAAGCTGTTCCAGTAATTACGAAGAAAATCGGCGGACAAGATCGTCTTCAGGTTCTCCAGGATATAACCGCTGGGCAGAATCGGAAGCTGCTTGAACAAATCCTCCGAGTAGTACGTCCCCATCACGACCATCATGTAGAAAGGAAACAGGAAGACAAGAGACATCAGCGTTAAGCCTATGACGAGCGACCCTCTCATTGCCATTGCCTTCATTTCGAATCACCATCCCTATTAAACCATTTGATTCCCATGACCGAAAACAACGCGATGAAAAGGAACGTCGAGTACGCGATGGCGGCGCCTTTGCCGTATTTGAATGCCGTGCCGTTGAACGACGCATCGAACATATACCAGATTGGCGTGAAGACGGATCCGTCCGGCCCTCCTACCATGGAAGCTCCTGAAGCCCAGCCGCTGTAGAGCAGCATCGGCTCTTCGACCAACTGCAGGCCGCTGATGATGGACGTAATGATAAGGAATAAGTTGATCGGCTTTAAGAGCGGTATCGTAATGCGCAGGAACACGTCTTTAGGCGACGCGCCATCGATCTGGGCCGCTTCATAGATCGACGTATCTACGCCCGCCATGCCTGCCGTGTAGAACATCACGAAGTACCCGAGATTTTTCCAGAATACCATCATGATGATAATCCAGCGCGCCGAATCGGACGACCCCAGCCAGTTGATCTTATCTCTGATCCAGCCCAGCTCGATAAACAGGTTGTTCAGAAAACCTCCCTGCCAATCGAACAAAAGCGCGAAAATAATGCCCACCGCAACGGGAGTCGTCATGTAGGCGCTGAACACGCTTAGGCGAAAAAAGGTTTTGCGGCGAATCAGCTTGCTCTCGATCAGACTGGCGATCAGCATGCCGAACAGCACGAGCGCAGGCAAAAACCCAACAATGAACAGAAATACGTTCAGCATAGATTTCCAGAAAAACTTGTCATGCAGGAACAGCTGCCGATAGTTATCCAGGCCTACGAAATCGCGAGCGCCGAACAAATCCCAATTCGTAAAGCTGAGATAAAGGGTGAACATAATCGGAAACAAGCTGAATACGGCATAAGACACGAAGTACGGGGCAATGAACAAATACGGCCATTTATTTTTACGGTTTACGCCGGTTGCTTTCGTCATCACGGGAATCACTTCCTATCCGAAAACGGCGACCACGCCCTTCCGAGCCGGCCGCCGCTTCTATTCTTTATTCGAATGTTAATTCGGGATGGTTCTTGGCAAGCTCTTCTGCCCATTTCTCGAAGGCTTTGTTCGCATCGAACTTGGCATCTTGCGCCATGACTTGCAATACAAGCTCGGAAGCGGAGTAAATATCCTGATCATACTTGGTCACCGGTTTTGTTTTGATGCTAGGGAACACTTTGTCAACCCAGAATTTGGTCAAATCCTGACCTCCGAAAAACGCATCCTCGCCGGATGACAATTTTGAGGTATCCTCGAACACGGATTTTAGCGGCATGATCGCGTTCAGTAGCTCCAGGTTCGCCTTCGCGCCTTCGTCCGAGCCGTACAGCCATTGCAAGTATGTCCACGCGGCGTCTTTGTTTTTGCTGCCCTTCCAGATGCCGATCGTCGTTCCGCCATAAGAATATCCGCCGGTCGGAGGAACCATTAGTCCCCATCTCCCCGTGCTGTCCTTATCGTTAGGCTTAATAACGAATTCAGGAGACCAACTCGCAGCCGGATAGAAGATCACATTGTCTTGCGAATATGAAGCGTTCCATGAAGGAGACCACATGCCCAGCTTTGCTTCCGTTTTCGAGTCGCGCATCGCCTGCAGATCGGTGAACAGCTTCAGCACCTCGGCTTTGTTCACTTTCGTTCCGTCGACGATTGCCGTCGTGCCCTGGTTGGACAGCACCGTGTATGCGTCCATTAGACTTCCCAGCATCGACACCTTGCCGCCGCTCTTCTCGCTGACTTCCTTCCCCTTTTCCACGAATGCGCTCCAGTCCGGGAACATGGCGGCCAATTGATCCGGGTCATCCGTTCCGAAGTATTCCTTCGCCAATCCACGCTTGTAAGCGAGCGCTCCCGGAGAACCGGATTGCTCCAGACCCAAGAGTTCTCCCTTGCTGTTCGTTAAAAGCGGAAGCTCGAAATCAAGCAGATTTCCTTTATCGAAATTGTAAGGCGCAGCAGAGATGTCCTCCAGTACGTTCAGCTCGTACATTGCGCCTCTGAAGGCCGCTTCAGCCCAAACGATATCCGGCAGGTCGGAGCCCGAGGCGATAGAAGTCTGGATTTTTTTCAAGTAGTCCTTCGCCGAAACCTCGATGTAATTGACTTTGATGTTTGGATACACTTTATTGAACTCGGACAAAAGTTTATCGCTGCCGCCTTTGTCCCAGCCCCATACCGTTACATTGCCGGACGCGGACGGAGCGGAAGAACCGGAGGCCGCCGGGCTGGAGCCGTTACTCGGCTCATTGTTCTTACTGGATCCGCAGCCGGACAGGATCAGAACCAGGCTCAACGTCAAGGCAAGAGCCAGAACAGATGCTTTCGAGCGTTTGTTCGCTTTCATGTGTGTAAATCCCCCTCAGTCGTATAGTCATGCAGACGCGTATGTTCCTCATATTCTTGATGTTCGCCTGCTCTACACGTACTATACCGCCCGAATATTCTCGCAACAACGAGACGATCCGATGGTTTTGTTCAAAATCCGCTATCCGTTTTTGAACACGATTCTCTCCTTCTCGTGTCCGTCCACAATGTCCGGCTGGCGAGGCAGCACAATCCGAACCGTCGTCCCAACCCCTTCCGAGGATTCCACCTCAAGCTTACCCGCTGCCCCATACAGGTAAGCGATTCGTTCGCGAATGTTAGCCAGCCCGATATTCTTCATACCTCCCTTACGCTCTGTCGCTGCAAGCGTTCCGTCACGAATCGCCTCCAGCGTCCCCGGCTCTATGCCAATTCCGTTATCCTGCACGGTCATCACCAGCTTGTCCTCCGCTTCGGCAATGGTCATGACAATCTGTCCTTTGGCTTCATGCTCGGAAAATCCGTGATAAATCGCGTTTTCCACGAGAGGCTGCAAGATGCTGCGGGGAATCTGGAGCGCCTCCGAGTTGACGTCCACGTCCCACACAAGATCGAACTTGTCGGCGTAACGATATTTTTGGATGCGCACGTAATGATCGATAATTTCCTTCTCCTGGTCGACGGTCACGTATAGTCCCCTGTCGCCAATCCGTACCGCATCGTGCAGAATGCCGATGAACGACTCAACGATGTCCTCCACCGCGTGATTGTTGCCTTTGCGCGCTAAATATACAACCGTATTCAATGTATTGTAGATAAAATGCGGGTGGATCTGCGCGAACAAAAGATCGGCTGACATTCGCCGCTTCCACTTTTCCTGCTCGACTCTCTCCATTAACTGCTGCTCGATATCGCGAGTCATCGTCTCAAAACCGGTCCTCAGAACGTCGAGCTCATCGTTGCTCCGGAACGTAAGCCGAATATCGTAATTCCCCATGGACACTTGTTTCATCGCCTTGGACATTTGCGAGATCGGCCTCATAATGCTGGAGATGATCGGCAGGAACAACAGCATGCACAAACCGATGCAAAGCGCGATAAAAATAGCCCAGTATTTCACGACGTAACCAACAAGCTGATAAAAACGTTCCCGCGACGTGAAGGTGACGATCGACCAGCCCGTCTTGTCGAAGGACCGGGTCAAATAATAACCCTCTCCCCTTTTGTTCACTGAAATCCCTTCCTCGGAGGAGACGAATGTCACTCTTTCCAAATCCTCCGGCATCCCCTCGTTCCACAGAAAGGGGCTCCCTTGGTCCTTAAGCCAGGCATAGCGGTCGAACGACTGTCCCAAGCCTTGCAGCAATCCGCCGAACGCTTCGTACTTAATATTCAGGAGCAAGACTCCACCAATATCCTCGTTAAAGCGAATAAAGAAGCTGATAACCTTCTGGGCGCTTCGGTCCTGAATGACATGGGGCACCGTAAAGCCGCTTTTGGCGCCGCTCGCCAGGGCATCCCGATACCATTCTTTCTGCAATTCCAACTCGAAATAAGGGTCCGAGAAGAGAGACGACCAGAATACTTTGCCGTCCGCGCGAATAACGGCCGAGCTGGCCAAATAATCCCGAAGCACGTTGAATTTGGTTAAGTGGTCGACGACCTCCTTGTAAGCGTGTAGTTCATCGTAGACGGATACATATTCCGTTCGTCTGGCGAACTGCTGCAGCAACTCGTCGTTAACCATATTGGCTGAATATTTCTGCACGTCGTCGATAAGCTGGTCCATCTGCTCGGAAGTTTGCTCCAGGTGGATAACATCCTCGCTAAGCGCTTGGTTTTCCAAAATGGACGAGAAGCGCTCGAAAGCCAGAATACTGATCGCCGTCAATGACACAATCACGATCAGAATTACGCTGCCTAGTATTTTATTTCT
This sequence comes from Cohnella boryungensis, assembly GCF_042651945.1. Lineage (NCBI taxonomy): Bacteria > Bacillati > Bacillota > Bacilli > Caryophanales > Paenibacillaceae > Cohnella > Cohnella boryungensis. Next base: position 40,070 of record NZ_JBHSED010000038.1, read on the forward strand.
AATGCGCCGAACCTTCATCCTTCTCCCTCCCGCCCGATGAAGTCTTTCGGATGACTGCCCGTCACTTTTTTGAACACTTGACTAAAGTATTGACTTGTTTTGTAGCCGACTTTCTCCGAAACCTCGTAGATTTTCAGCTCCCCCGACTTCAGGAGCCGCTTGGCGATCTCCATACGGAATTCCGTCGTGTAATCCAGCAAAGACTGGCCCGTCTCTTTCTTAAAGGTGGTGCGAAGATGGATTGCGCTGATCTGCAGACTCTCTGCAACCGACTCAAGCGATAAGTCGGAATCTCCATAGTGCTCGCCAACGTAATCCATTGCCTTCAAGACCCATCGGGAAAATGAGGAACGAAGACGCTTCTCCTCCGCCCGTTCCTCTTGCATCCGCCGCAGGGCTGCCGCAATGTCGCGAGCGTTGCCGCCTAGCGGCTTGTTCCCCTCCACTCCGTATTCTTTTGCCAGCTCGGCCCCCGTCGTTTTTAAGAAACCGAGAAGCGAACGGAAGTCTGAGGCTTCCATCAGATCAGGGAGGAATGCTCTCGAATCCGATTTCCCTGTCGGCACCTGAGTAAGCATGAAGAGCGACGAGGCAGGCAAAAACAACGAATAATCGTATGCCTCCGTCATGGCCCCGAACAATTCTGGCAATTGCTCCTTGGAGGAGCAAGGCTCCATCAAGATCGACGGGGCAAACCCAGTCGCTTCGGCGATCCCCTTCTGAAAAATCCTGGCGATCTGCTGAAGCCTATATTGCATGAGCAGCATACTATTGGGCGCGTTCACGGACAGCAGCACCGCATAGCCTCCCCCGTCCGTGGGGAGGACTTCGATTGTCCGCACCGTGTTCAGATTGTCGCGGACTTCGCGGGATAATCGTTCCCACAGTCGTTCGTCTGCTGTCTGCACCGTGCTCTTGCCACCGTCAAGATGAACGACGGGATTGATCTCGAACAGCAGCAAGGCGAGTGAAACCCGCAACCTTTCTGTCAGCTCCCGGGTTAGCGGAGAATCCGCTTCTTCGATGCGAAGAACGCTTTTGCCGCGCAAATAATCGCCTATAAGCGTCCGAACGGCGCTCTCGCGAAGATGAGCTTGGCCTTGGATTGTGCGGCGAAGTTCCAGCAGATGCTCAAGCAGGCGGTTCCGACTAATCTCATGCTTCAGCAGATAGCTGGCCGCCTTCAGTTCAAGCGCCTGTCTCGCATAATCGAAATCCCGATAAGCAGTCAGGTAGACAAGCTGCGTCTCAGGGCTTTGCCGGTGTATGGCGCGCCCAAGCTCAAGTCCATCCATCTGCGGCATTGAGATATCCGTGATGACGATTTGCGGTCTATGCTTGTCGAACAGCCGCAAGGCCATCCGTCCATTGCCGGCCTTGGCCACAATTTCAAATCCGTTGGCCTCCCAAGCTACCATCTCATAGACGTTTTCCAGCGCAAGCGGCTCGTCATCTACCAGCATGACAGTTATTGGAATCATGTCGTTTCCCCATCTCTTGAGCGATCTAGTTGAATAGTATGAGTTTTATGTTAGAAAAGGAAAATAGTCAAGTCCTGCAGAACAAATAAAACCGCCCCTCCGTCAAGAATAACCGGGAAGCGGTAATTGGATTCATCGCTGTTTTTTTAAAAGCGTGCTACAGAGTGGGGAGAGGCAGCATTCCAAGTACAACTGTCGTACACCCTGACCTCGACCAGCTCGGCGCAGGGAGCGCCGTTCGTTTCCTCGACGACTACCCGAAGCGCATCTGCGGTCAACGCTTGGTCCAGCTTGTGAATCGCCGAGCGCCGCCGGTTGTCCCGGACGACGACCGCCGTTGTCCACTTCCCCGCCGCCCTCGCTTCGATGCGGTAAGCCTTCGCCAGCTCCGGGATAATCTCGAACGAGGTGCGATGACGATGGAGGTTAATGAGGTCCTCGTTCACATCGTCGTTCCATGTCAGGCGGATCTCGCCTATGGCGACCGCGCTGTCCCAGCTTAGCTCCAGCCACTGCTCCCGCCCGGCCTGAAGCGGCTCGGAAACCCACAAATTCGGACCTCCATAAGGCCGCCCATAGCCGCCTTGCGCCTGCTCAGGCCCATAGGCCTCCGTCGCAGCCCGCGCGCGGAAGCAGAAGGGCCGGCGATTCAGCGCCTTCATGCTCCATTCAACGATTGGTTGGGTCGGGTCCTGGTCCTCCAGAGTCGCCGCCGCGCGCGGCGCGGCCCCTCTCTCGAAAGCCAGCACACCCGTCAACGGTTCGGCAGCCTGGTGCAGGCGGACGAGGACGTTGCCGCGAACGATCAGGAAAGCGTTTTGCGCCCGCTCCGGCTTCCATTGCAGCTCGAACGGCACCCATTGCCCCGCTCCTTTGCGCACCTTCGCGGATCGGCTGGCGATGAACGAGCCGGGAACGTAATTTTCCGGTCTTCCCGTATCCCACAGCTCCACGGTCAGCTCCGTATCCGCCTCCGCATCAAGCAGCAATTCCACGCCGTCCACATCCGGCTGAACCGGAAAAACAAGGGCAACGTCCCGCTCCAGCGGGTAGGTCTCCGTCCCGTTCTCCACGGCGATTCGCGTTCTGGCGGACGAGGCCCGGGCCTTCGCCCGCCTCGCCAGATCCAGCGGGTCCTCATTCGCGATTCCGATGATGGAGGCATCCTGCCGCAGCATCGTCTGCTGAAGCTCCTCCAGCCCCGATTCGTAGAGCTCTCGCGGCGTAACGGCCTTCTTCGCGCACAGCGCCGCCGCCGTTCCCGCCGCTTCCCCCATCACCGCGCAGGTCGCCATAACGCGCGTCGTGCCGAACGCGACGTGGGATGCGCTGACATTGCGCCCGGCGAACAACAGATTGTCCACATTCACGGAGTACAAGCAACGATACGGAATATGGTAGACGCCGTCCGGATGCATATGCTTCGATCCGCTCTCGGTGGCGTACATCCCCTGCGGCGGATGCAGATCGATCGACCAGCCCCCGAAAGCAATTCGGTCATGGAAAGGCTCCTGTCCGATGACATCGTTCTGATTCAGCACGTAGTCTCCCAGGAATCGTCTGTACTCTCTCTTGCCGGGCAGGGAACCGACCCATTCCAGCGTCATCGTCTCGGCCTCGAACCGCCCGGAGTTTTTGATATAATCCCAGATTCCGTAGATAACCGACCACAATTCGTCCCGAATGCGCTCGTTGTCGTGAACCGTATCCAACTCGCCGCCCCATTCGATCCACCAATAGTGACAGCCCGAATCGCCGCTGCGAATAACCCGTTTGAGCGGAATGGGCGTCTGCGCTATATCCTTGGCGAAGCTCGGAGGTACGAACTTCACCGGTCGTCCGGCATCCTTCGTGTAGAACAACAGCGTGCTGCCCAGCGTAATGTCGTCCGGCACCTCCGGCGCCCAGGCCTCGCCGTATTCGCTCGCCGCCTCGCGTCCCAGCCGATGCCTGGCCCCCGCCAGGAAGCCGATCAGTCCGTCTCCCGTGCAATCCAGGAAAATCGGGCTCTCGTACCGAATCCGCCGCTCCGATCCCATCATCCAGCCGGTGACCGAGCGGATCAGGCGCCGATCCTCGCCGCCGTCGGCCTCGACCTCGTGCACGTCCGTATTCAGAAACAGTTGCAGGTTAGGCTCCGCCAGAACCGTCTCCAGAACAACCAGGTCCCAGAGGTACGGATTTCCTTCCGGATTGCGGTATTGGTTCTCGACGAGCATTTCTCCCATGATCCCGGTCTCCCGGGCGTATCGGTTCGTCCAGTGCGCCGTCGCTCCGCACACCCAGACTCTGACCTCGCTGCTGGAATTGCCCCCCAGCACGGGACGATTATGAACAAGCGCGACCCGCTTCCCCAGCCTGGCCGCCGCCACTGCGGCGCACACTCCCGCCAAGCCTCCTCCGACGACCGTAATATCCGATTGAATCGTTTCCGTTCTCATGTTGCCCGTCACCCTTTCACGGCAGAATTGGTCAAGCCTTGTATGATGTAACGCTGGCCCAGCGCGAACACGACGATCATCGGCAGTATGCCTGCGGAAGCGGCCGCCATCATCCCGTTGTAATCGATCGTATTCTCAAGAATGAAATTTTGCAGCCCCAGAGGCACCGTATACAAGCTCTCGTCAATCAGGAACACAAGCGCGTTCTCATAGTCGTTCCATTGCCACGAGAAGTCGATGATCGCCAGCGTCGCAAGCGCAGGCTTGGCCAGGGGCAGAACAAGGCGGAAAAAGATGCGGAAATGTCCCGCCCCGTCGATAAAGGCCGACTCGGAAATCTCATGCGGGATCGTCAGGAAGAACTGGCGTAGCATGAACACTCCGAATATCGTGAACAACCCGGGCAAGATGAGCGCTAGGTGGGTATTGTAAATGCCGGCCCACTCGAACATGATGAACTTGGGAACGAACAGCACTTGCGGAGGAATCATCATCATCGACAAGTACAGCATGAACAACGCGTTCCGTCCCCTGAATTCGATGCGGGAAAAGCCGTAAGCCGCGAAGGCCGACAGGAAGGTCGCGCCAATCATGCCGATGATCGAAATCTTAAGCGAATTCCAGTAATAGGTGCCGAAGCTTTTTGGACCCGACCATACCTTGATATGATGCTCCCAGGTCAAGTGAGGCGGAATCCACTCGATCGGGTACTTAAACACCTCCGCAGGCGTTTTCAGAGAGGTGCTGATCATCCATAGAAAGGGAACGATCATTACGATTGCAAGCGCGAGCATCATAACGGTCAGCGCGATTCTTCCCGGTACGTCGGAGGACAGGCGTCGTTTCATTTCCATCGTCGTTGTCTTCCTTTCCTCTTAGTAATGAACCCATTTTTTCTGACCGATCCACTGGAGCAGGGTGATGATCAGAATGATGCCGAATAACGCCCAGGAGATCGTTGCCGCGTATCCCATATCGTAGTACCGGAAAGCGTTCTGGTAGACGTATAGCGACAGGATGGTCGTGCTGTTGCCGGGACCGCCCTGCGTAATCGCCTGAATGATGCCGAACGTCTTGATGGTCATGATCAGCCCCGTAATCAGCAGCAGGAAGGTCGTCGGGCTCACCAGCGGCCACAGAATCTTCCGCAGAATCTGCCCTCGGCGGGCGCCGTCGATCTTGGCGGCTTCGAGCAGCTCCGGCGACACCTCTTGCAGCGCGGCCATATAGATGATCATGTTGTAGCCGAGCATGAACCACACCCAGATGATATCGATGGCAAACATCGAGCTGGTCGTCGTGGACAGCCAGCCCGGAGGATTCTCCAAGCCAATGCTTCTGAGCAAGCCGTTGATCGGGCCTTGCTTCGGATGAAATAGAAGCATCCAGACGAATGCGACGGCCACCCCGCTTGTAATGTAGGGCATGAAGTACAGACCGCGCAGCAGCTTCTTGAGATAGAGCCGCTGATTCAGAATAACGGCCGTGACAAAGCCGAGCCCAATCGATACCGGCACCGCAAGCAGGAACAGCAGCGTATTGCGCAGAGAGAGGTAGAACAGCGGGTCGTCCAGCAAACGGGCGATGTTATCGAAACCGACAAAGCCGATGTTCGGATTCATGAACTTGTAGTTCGTAAACATCAGGACAAACGAATATACGGCCGGAATCAGGAAAAACAGCAGCACGCCGAGCATGTTCGGTCCGATGAACACGTATCCCAGCAAGCGCTGCCTACTCATCCAATTGTTGTTCATGCGCTTCAGCCTCGCTTCTTCAAGAGATACGTCCAGTCTATCAACCGAAAGACCATTCAATAAGGAACAAAACCACCGACTTCATCCTACAAAACCATGCAAAAAAAGCCGCCTGCCGGGCGGCTTGGGCCATATTCGCATCAAAACGTTCTATTCGGTGTCCATCGGCAGCAGAGACAACAGAAGCAGCATGGAGCGGGCAAGCGCCCCCTGAGCCGGATACCCTTGCGATGGCCCGGTGGGCGATCCCAAGGAAAAGGGGAACGCCGATACGCTCGGCATTCCCCTGTCGCTTGCTTATTTGTTCTTCATGAAATCGTTATGGCGGCTGGTCATCGCAGCAAGCGTCTGATCCAGAGACTGCGAGCCGAGGAAATACTTCTCGTACTCCTGCGCGCGCATATCCACCACCTCTTGCGGTACGCTGCGGACGTAGGTCGGCGTTGTGTTCTCGAACATGACGTACATCAGGGATTCGCGGTCATACGTATCTCCCTTGTCGCCGATCATGCTTTCGAAAGCCGCTTCCTGATCGGCGTCCTTCGACGCGGGCAGTCTTCCGCCCGCAGCCATAGGCGCCATGCCGCCATCAGCGTACCATTTCAGGAACTCCCAGGCCGCCTGTTGATTTTTGGATTTCGAGTTAATGGAGATAAAATCCCCCAGCCCGCCGCGCGTCACGTAGTCCGCCGCATTCTCGGCCAATCGCGGCACCGGAGCGAAGGCGATCTTGAAGTCGCGCGGAAAGTCGGTGAAGTTGTTCGAGCTTCTCAGCAGCCATGCTCCGATATTCAGCATCGGCGCTTCGCCGCTCAGGAAGATTTGCTCGACCGGCATCTTCGAGGTTAATTGCTCTCCGAGCGGCGGGGTCGTCTTGTCCTCCGCCATCATCGCGTTCAGCGTTTCGAGCCACTTCCTGACGAGCGGATGATCCATATTCGAGGCTCCGTCCGCCTTCGTATAGCCTTCCTTCGACAGAACCGAATCCAGCGGATCGACGTAGGGCTCCGTATGCTGGATAAAGCCGTACCGGTCGCCCGATTTCAGCTTCTTGGCATACTCGCGCAGCTCGTCCCAGGTCCATTCCTTAGGAACGGGCAGGTTGGCCGCATCGAGCGCATCCTTGTTCAGGGCCACGAAGAAGGAGCTTTTCGTCGTCGGAATGCCGTAATATTTGCCGTTGATTTTCCAGCCCGCCGCGTCCGGCCCCATCTTTTCGTCGATGTTGTAATCCTGGAACTGACTCAGCTCGGCCGTAAAGCCCGCTTCCACCCGTTTCGCGATGTGGGACATCGTGTAGTTGACGAACAGATCCACGTCCTGGCCGGTCATCATCGCCGTATCCAGCTTGAGATTGCCTTCGTCGTCGTTGACGTAACGGACGTATTCCACCTGGATATCGGGGTGGTCCTTGTTCCACGCGTCCACTACCGCTTGCGGTCCCGCTTCGGGCGGCACGCCTCCCCACATCTTCAGCTTGACCGTATCGCCTGACTTCGTCGGCGTGCTGGCCGATGACGAGGCCCCTGCGCCGCTCCCCGCAGGCGCATTGTTATTTCCGTTGCCCGAACAGCCTGCGAGGACGCCTGCCGCAAGCACAAGCGTCGTCAGGCCTGCGAACCAACTTTTTTTCTTCACAGAAGATGACCTCCCTCATTGATTCTAGGAATGATGTTGCCACTCTAGGATAGCAAGACGGGCAGGAAGGCCATAAGTAACAGAATCATGAACCGCATGGAACAGATATACGCAATTTCTCCGCGCTCGCCGATGCGGCTGAACAAATCGTTCTATCTCGTAAGGCGATACTGGCTGGGCGTAGTGCCCGTCATTCTCTTGAAAATCTTGATGAAGTAATTATCGTTCATGAAGCCTACGCTCTGGCCGATCCGATTAACGGGAAGATCGGTGCTCTTCAAATAATCGATCGCTTTCTCTACCCTCGTTCGATGGAGATAGTGGATCAGCGTCACTCCCGTCTTCTTCTTGAAGAGAGCGCTGACGTAATTCTCGCCCATCATCACATATTTGGACAACGACTTCAGCGTAATGTCCTGATCGTAATGCTGTTCGATGTACCGGATGATCTTGTTGACCTCCGGGTGAGTGATTCTCGGGAGAGCGCGATCGCCGCCACGGCTCGGAAGCTCGGCGTCCGGGATCGGCGACGCGGCGGAGCCGCCCTGCGCCCCTCGCGCGGAAGTCAGCTCCGCCCCGATCTTCGCCAACGTCTCGCGGAGGTCCTTCACGCTCATGGAGAGCTTCAGAATATAATTGGAGGCTCCGAACTCCATCGCCTGGCGCATCGACTCGAAATCGCCGATGCAAGTAAGCATGACAAACTTGGAGGCGATACCGGCCTTGCGCGTTTCCTTCAACAGCTCAAGACCGTCCATCTGAGGCATGACAATATCGCTTAGCACAAGGTCGGGCGGGTCCTGACGAATCAGCTCCAGCGCTTCCGCTCCATTGCTCGCTTCTCCGACAAGCCTGAAGCCCATGTCCTCCCAACGAATGATCTCCTTGACCGATTCGCGGACGAAGGTCTCGTCCTCCACGAGCAATACTTTCCACATGCGCTTCTCCTCCTCGCCCTTCTCAGATTAAAGGTTGCCGATCGCTTGCGTAAGGCTCGGACAGCAGAAGCGGCAGATGCATCCGGAAGAGCGTACCCTGCGGAAGAGGCACGATCTCCAGCTCCCCCTTGTCCTTGAACAGCAGCCGGAGCCGCTCCCTTACATTCGCCAGACCGATGCCCGGACGCTTGCGGCCCTGCTCCTGCGCCGCTTGCGAGCGCTCCATGCCGATTCCGTTGTCCTCAACCTCCACGATCAGCCGCTCCGTCTTCTCGCCTTCGGCGCTGGTGCGAATCCAAATGCGTCCTCCCTCTGCTCTGTTCCCGATGCCGTGTCGGATCGCGTTATCGACCAGCGGCTGCAGGCTGAGCTTGGGCACAAGCGCGTATTTCAGCGCCTCGCCGCAGTCGAATTCAACCTCGAAGCGATTGCCGTACCTCACCTGCTGGATATACACGAATGCTTTGGTCAGTTCGATCTCGTCCCTAAGATGAATCAAGTCCACATCGGAATTGAGGCTCGTCTCCAGCAGCTTGCCCAGCGACAGACAGATTTCCACAATCTCCTCCTGCTGGTTGCGAAGGCCGATCCACTTGATCGTGTTCAGCGTATTGAGCAAGAAGTGCGGATTCATCTGAGCCAGCAGCATTTGAAAATGCACCGCGTCCTTCTCGCGCTCCTCCGACTTCAAGCGCTGAAGCAGTCCGTTCATATCGACCATCATCGTGTTGAACGTTCTGGTCAGCTCTAGAATCTCTCCCTTGTACTTTTTCTCGGGCAGCCGGATGCGCAGGTCCCTGCGCACCGCCTCCTTCATCTTGTTCTGCATATGCGAGAGCGGCCTTGTGAACGTGTAAGCGATCATGAAGGCGATGGCGACGAAAGCGGCCGTAATGATATAGAAGGTCAAGAAATACTGCTTCTTCAGGCTCTCGATTTCGTTAAACAAAATGTGCAGGGGAATCCGGTTGACCATGTACCAGTCCAGGGAGGACAGATAGCTGTAATTCACAAGCGCCTCGTCCGACTTGTCGGTCCAGAAGCCGTTGTCCGGCGCTTCGGACACCCGCCTGATCGCTTCCCCGGAAAGCTCGGAATCGGGAACCGACCTCGCGATCAGCTCGCCCTTCCTAGTCAGGATGAAATAGGCCTGATCGCTTGCGGACTTCTGCAGCACGGATTGGAACCAGAACGAGAAATCGATGCTGATTCTCGCCAGCCCGTAGCTTCGGTTGTTGCGATCCCGCAGCTCCGCGTAGAGCGACAGCAGCGTCGGGCTTCTCGTAATGTCGCGGAAGACGTAATTATCGTCATCCGGCACCCATAAATAGGAGGACTTGCTCTCCTTCAAGGCGGCAAACGACGCGTTGGACGAGATGCGGTCGTAATCCAGGGAAACATTCGGCTGAAAGGATGTATACACATGCCCGTGCTCGTCCAGCAGCGTGAAATAAACGGACGGATTATAGAGAAAGAAGCTGTTGTTCAGCCCTTTGAACTTGTCCTCCATCAGCTCCTTGTTCTCCAGCACCGACCGCTTGTCGGGATGCTGCAGAATTTGGCGAACGTCCGTATCCTGCTCCAGGAAAATAAGCGTCTTGAACGCAATGCTCAGCTGATCCTCCAGGGACCGATGCAGATTATCCAGCTGCTCATGGCTCTGCTCGCTGATCTTCTGCTGAACGAGCGATTCGATCTTCTTGTAATTGTAGATATTGAGAATGCTGAAGGGCAGCAGGATGACCAGGACGAACACGGCAAACAGACGATATTTCAGCTTATGGGGAATCAAATCGCTCAGCCAGCTCCGCATGGTGGGGTCCCCTTCCGTCCTTGATGCCCCCTATTATATCATCAGGATGCCCTTGTATAAGGAAGGGAGACGAAATGCATAGATTTGTAGGACTGCGCGACGGGAAAACATCAAATCGTTCTATCGATAAAAAACACGACGCCTGCACGGGAGCAACCGGCTCAGGCGTCGTGTTTTCCATACTTCCCCGAGACGAGTCGCCTCAAGCCTTGGCTATGTCCAGCAATATCGCGTTGATGCCGTTCAGGAATGCATTGGCGCTCGCCTTGATGATATCCGTGTCCATCGCGCGCCCGGAATAGATTTTGTCTCCGTATGCGATGCGAAGGTTCACGCGCCCGATAGCCTCCTTGCCGCTCGACATGCTGCTGATCTTATAATCCTTCAGCTCGACGTCCAGACCGATCAGCGACTTGATGACGCTGTACAACGCATCGATCGGTCCGTCCCCGACCGCGCTTCCCTTCACGATCTCCGCGCCTTTCTTTAGTTGGACGGAAGCGGTCGGGAACATGTCGTTGGTCACGACCTGGAAGTTGACGAGCTCGTAAAGCTGCTTGCCTCCCTCCGCTCTGCTGTTGCTCGTCACAAGGTAGAATACGTCATGATCGTATACTTCCTTCTTCGCGTCGGCCAGCGTCAGGAACTTCTGGAACAGGGACTCGAACTGCTCGGCATCGCCGGGCTCGAAGCCCATCTTCTCGACCGCGTTTTTGAAGGCGTGCCGTCCGGAGCGGGCGGTGAGGATCATCTCCATGCTTTCCGCGCCTACATCCTGCGGCGACATGATCTCGTACACGTTCTTATCCTTCAGCAGTCCGTCCTGATGGATGCCGGAGGAATGGGCGAACGCGTTCTCTCCCGTTATCGCTTTGTTGACCTGAACGTCGAGTCCGGTCAGATGGCTGACGAGACGGGAGGTTTTCAGCAGCTCCTTCGTGCGGATGTCCGTATGGCAGCCGTAGTGAAGCTCCCTGACCTTCAGTCCCATAACGACCTCCTCCAGGGAAGCGTTGCCCGCCCGCTCACCGAGGCCGTTGATCGTGCATTCGATCTTATCGGCTCCGTTCTTGATCGCGCTAAGCGTATTCGCCGTCGCCAGCCCCAGATCGTTGTGGCAATGAACGCTCAGCACGACGCTGTCGTCCAGATTTTTGAGCCGGTCGTTAAGCTTGCGGATCAGCTCGCCGAATTCCTCGGGAACCGCGAAGCCGACCGTATCCGGCACGTTGATCATCGTTGCCCCGGCCCTGACGACGGCTTCAATCGTCGACCACAAATATTCGAAGTCCGACCGCGACGCATCCTCCGTCGAATATTGCACGTTCGGCAGCAGCGTCTTGGCATATTTCACCGCATCGACGCCCATCTGCATAATCGCGTCCTTCGACCGGTTGAATTTTTTCTCCACGTGAATGTTCGAGGTGCCCAGCACGATGTGGATCAGCGGATTACTCGCCAGCTTGATGCTCTCATAGACGGAATCGATATCGTTCTTCACCGCGCGCGCAAGCGCCGTGATCGTTACGCTGTCCCCGACGCTGCGGACGATTTCCTGAACCGCGTGGAAGTCTCCGGCGGAAGACGCGGGAAATCCCGCCTCGATGATGTCGACGTTCAGTCTTTTGAGCTGCTTGGCGATTTCCACTTTCTGATATACGTTCAATTTGGCTCCCGGCACTTGTTCTCCGTCGCGCAAAGTCGTGTCCAATACGATAATTTTTCTGCTCATGGTCAATTCCTCCCGATTGGCGAATCGTTTGTAGGTGAATCTATGTGAAGCGAGGTTGGTTAAACCCGGAATTTAACCAACAAAAAAACCCCGTCTCTACGCATAGAGACGAGGTTGAACTCGCGGTACCACTCTAATTCATTTCCCATGGATCGGAAATGATCTTCTTCGATGGCCATCACCATCTATCCCTGTAACGGTGGAATTCCGTCTTACCCTACATTGTCGGGCAGCTGTTCATAGACGAGTTCGGAATGGACGACGCTGCCGTTTCGCACCCACCAACGGCTCTCTGAAAGGTCATGACATTCTTACTATTTCTAATCGTAACATTTGTGTATGAGGTTATTGGCTATTATATGGCGAGCGAACGGCTTTGTCAACTCGCTCCTGCGCTTTTTTTGGCGGAGCGGGACTGTGCCCTGAATTGGGAAGGCGTAACCCCGGTCCATTTCTTAAAGGCGCTCTGAAAGGCGCTGGGCTCCGAATAATGCAGCAAATAAGCAATCTCGCCAACGGAATGCTCCGGTCGGTCCAAGTAACCCTTGGCCAGCTCCATCCGCGCGTTGGCGGACAATCCGTTGAAGGAGGCTTGCTCCTCCTTCAGCTTCGCCTGCAGCGATCGAGTGCTCATCCGGAAGAAATGGGCCGTCTGCCGCAGATCGGGAAGACCGATCGGCATCCGCGTCATCATCCACTGAAAGACTTGATCGGACAAGGGCTTGCCGCTGACGAGCCTGTCACAGGTCTCCTGCGCGATTCGCTCGAACATCTCGCGCAGCCTGCGATCGGAATACAGAATCGGATAGTTCAGCACTTCCTTGTCCATTCGGAAATAGGTTTCCCCGGCCTCGAACCGGGGCTCGACGCCGAACGCGAGCCGATAAGGAGACATATCCGGCGGCGCAGCATGCGCGAACCGCAGCTCCCGCAGCGGAAGACGCTTGTTGCTCATTCGGCCCATCAGATGATACAGCGAGCTCGCCATATCCTCCATGCAGTGTCTGGACATATGGGCAGCCGGATTTTGCGGGAACAGGCGAAGAAGCATCTCCTCCCCGCTCACCTCCCAGCTTAGATTGAATCCGCTGCACAGAATGACGTTATATCTTCGATAGGCCTCTAACGCGTCGACAATCGTCTCGGAATGCATCATGACGTAGCCGAGAATGCCCAAATCCGCCATATCCATTATTTTTCCCTGATATAACCCGAAGTAATCGTCGTTCGTGAACGAGGCGGCCGCTTGCATCAGACGCAGGTACTCTTCCTCGGGAATCCGCGCCTCCACATCCCGCAGCAGCGTGTCCTTAAACGAGGCATACTCGCAGAACGCCCCCGTATCGAAGCCTTTATGAGCGATCGTCTTCATGATCGGATACATCATGGAGATCGCCATGCCAGAATTGTTCAACGGATTATCCTCCTTGCGCGATTCCGCACGTTTATTGCGCCTTCGATCATAGTTGCCGCGCCCGCAACGCTGTATTCTGAATACAGGTTCTTCACCGATATCCTATCATAAAAAGGGGAAAAGGGAATCCCTTGCGGCTGCGCAAAAGGAATTTCCCGATCCCCTCCATTCTGGAGGAATATGTATATGAAATCCAAAATTCTTGTCATCTCCGGCCATCCCGATTCGCAAAGCTTCTGCTCCGCCCTCGCTCGCGCCTATGCCGAAGGGGCTTCGGAAAGCCGCGCCGAGGTTCGGCTTCTCGATCTTAGCGAAGCCTCATTCGAGCCGAACCTGAAGCACGGCTACCGCCAGAGAACCGTGCTGGAGCCGGATTTGGTCCAGGCACAGCAATCGATAAGCTGGGCGGATCATCTCGTCTTCGTCTATCCGAACTGGTGGGGGGCTATGCCCGCTCTCCTGAAGGGCTTCTTCGACCGCGTCTTGTTGCCCGGCTTCGCCTTCAAATACCGCGAGAACTCCCCCTTGTGGGATAAGCTGCTTAAAGGGAAGTCCGCGCGTCTGATTGTGACGATGGATACCCCATCCTGGTACAATCGTCTCGTCTACGGGCGAGCCGGCCTAAAAATAATGAAACGAAACATTTTGCAATTTTGCGGCATTGCGCCGATCAAGATCACGGAGATCTCTCCGGTAAGAGGCTCCTCCGACCGTCAAAGGGCCAGATGGCTGGACATGGCGAAAAGCCTGGGCAAGGACCGGGCTTAATACGGTCCCTTTCCCCTGCGCCGAGGGAACATGGCGTTGCCGGTTTGATCGGAATCGTCCTCGCGGGGAGGCGCCGAGAATTGGACAGCGGCATTCGACTGCGATGACGGCGGAGGCTGATTCATGCTGTGCGAGCGGGCTCTGGTTCCTTTATTTTCACCAGTATTGCACAGTTTAACGTTTGAGCGGACTGAGGCTCCCTTATTTGCTTGAATGCCCGCCCTTTTACCTAGTGTTCCTGCAAATAGCGGAACCTCAGTCCGCTCGCAAATAATAATGGGCTTTTGGAGGCAAATAGCGGCTTCTGTGTCCGAATATATTGGCCTGTCCCCTTTCCCAATCATCCGCCAAGCGCACAAGGGGCTGTCCCCGGTAGCCAAAACTACCTTAGGGACAGCCCCTTGTGTACGTGTCAAGCTCTTATTGCGATACGGATTTGAACCATTCGTTGACTTCTTGCGTCACTTGATCCCCGCCGTTCGCTTTCCAGTTGGCGACGAATTCGTCGAACGCGTCAACAGGCAGCTTGCCGTAGATGATCTTGTTAAACGTCTCCAGCTCGGATTGACGAAGCAGGTTCCACTTGGAGATCATCGTAGGCGTCGCAGCGCCCGTGAAGTAGTTCTGTTTGCGAATGTCGATCTGCGACATGACCACCTTCGCCGCATACCAGTTTTCCGGCTTGCGGAACGTAGCAAGCTGATTCTCGTAAGGCGTCTCGGGAGCAGCGCCGTCCGCCAGCTTCACGAGAGTTTTCATGTACAGGTCCGGGATACGGGCAGGGCCGGTAATGTAAGGGAACTTGTCGAAGAAATCCTTGATTTTCTCCTTGTCGTTCGTCGGCTTACCGTCGATGATATCCCAGTCGTAGCCTTGGGCGAAGCCGTATTCATAAGGGCTGCCCACCGCCGGATCGGCCAGATTGTTCAGCAAGTAGTTGTAATACAGGATGAGCGCTTCCGGGTGCTTGGCGTCCTTGTTGATCATGAAGCTGCTGTTCACGCCGGAGTTCTGCCATTTCGTGCCGATCTGGCCATCGGGACCTGCAGGCACGGGGTAAGCTTTATATTTCGAGCCGTTTACGTTCTTCAGCAGATCCGGTGCCGGCCAATCCGGCACCCAGTTCGCGCCCGGCAGTATGCCTGCGTTGCCCTTCGTCCAGATTTCCGCCGATTTGCCTTCATCCCACAGCGCCGAATCCGGATGGATGTAGCCCTTTTCCATCCATTCCTGCAGCTTGGCCAGCGCCTGCTTCGCTCCTGGATTGACGGAGCCGTACTCCAGGTTGCCGTTCGCGTCCTTGTTCCATTGCTCCTGAACGCTGCCATATGCGCCGAACAGCCAGTCAAGTCCGCCCATCCACGTATTCGTGTTGTTTTTCAGGGAAATCGCGAGCGGATATACGTCCTTCGGAGCCAATCCGTCCGGATTCTGGTTCTTGAACTTGTCCATGATGTTCTCAAGATCGGCGATCGTCTTCGGCTCGGTCAGATTCAGCTTCTCCATCCAATCCTCGCGAAGCCAGAGAAGCGTATCGTCATTGTCCGTATATTCCATGATCGGCAGGTTCCACTTCTTGCCGTCCCTCGTGAACGGATACCACAATTCGGGATGCGCTTTCGCGTGCTCCTTCCACACCGGCGCCGCATACTTCTCGAACAGCTCGTCTACCGGCATGAATTGCCCGGACTCGATCAGCTGGTTCGTCAGCACCGCGTCGGTCGGCACGAATACGAAGTCGGGGAGCTTCTCGCCGGACGTCAGCGCCAGCTGAAGCTGCTGCTTATATTGGTCGTTGCCTGCCGGGTACCACGTATTTTTATGCTTGAGACCCAGCGTCTCCAGCATCCAGCGATCGTGAACGTTATTGTCTTTCGTTTCGCCCTTGGTATACTCCTTAGGCATGATGACCGTGCTGATATCAATCGGCGGATCGTATTTGCCCTTCTCGAACGCCAGGTCCGCTTCGGACTTGGACGAGGACGCCGAAGCGCTTGGGGCGGCGGAGCCGGTCGCTGCCGCGTTGCCGTTGCTGTCGGATTTGCTGCTGCAAGCCGACACGATAAGCGTTACGGCCACGAGAGGCAGCCACAGCTTACGAAATTTACTCATGTTTGCATATCCCCCTATGTGTAAGATGTTCACAAGAGTAACTTTACCAACGGGACCGCGAGACCATCTATAGGATTTTGTTAGTTTCGATAGGACTCTGTCATGTTGTTGTTTTGCCTTCCCGATACTCTTGCGGAGTCACTCCGTATTGCCGTTTGAAAACCTTGATGAAGTAAGCCGGATCCAAATAGCCGATCTCCGAGCTGATCTCGTACACCTTCTTGTCGGTCGATTTCAGCTTGTGGCAGGCGGTTTCCATCCTCAGCCGGGACACGTACTCGCTGACGCCTTCGCCGGTCTCGATCTTGTAGAGCTTCGACAAATGCGTCGGGTGCAGGTTCACGTGATCCGCGAGCGCGCGCAGCGTCACGTCCATGTGGAGATTCAGCTCCACGAACTCCTGAATCTTCTTGACGTACACCGAGCGGATGTCCTTAACCTCCTTGGAGGTGCCGTCTCTCAGCTTGACGAGCGCGCCCAGCGACCAGCTTCGCAGCTTGCCGATGGAGGCGAACGCCTCTCCGGACTGGAGCGGCTCCATATCCTCCCCGATTAACGAAACGAGCGATTGGCCGTTGCGGTGGGCAAAATGGGCGAAGGAGGACGCGATGACGTATCCCGCTTCCAGACAATGCTCCCACGATTCCGCGCCCTTATCTTCAAGCTCCGAGCAGATGTCGAACAGCTTCCGCTCCGCCGCTTCCCAGCGTCCGGCCTCGATCAGATTGCCTAGCCCCGGCGGCGC
Organism: Cohnella boryungensis; assembly: GCF_042651945.1. Taxonomy (NCBI): domain Bacteria; kingdom Bacillati; phylum Bacillota; class Bacilli; order Caryophanales; family Paenibacillaceae; genus Cohnella; species Cohnella boryungensis. The sequence continues at coordinate 56,909 of NZ_JBHSED010000038.1, forward strand.
GTGCAGCGCTTCAAGCGGTTCCTGCGCAACGTTCCGCAGCTGGTCGACCGCGCGCATGACGAAATCCCGCTCCTCCCCGACAATCTGACGAAAGCAAGCTACAGCGTGACGATACCGCTCCGCCAGCTCGGCAGGAAAGGAGAACGGATCCGTCGTTACGATCGATACCGAGCCCTTGAGGAATTGCTTTACCTTCGCCTGAAGCTGCATGGACAGCTTCTCCAGCACAAACTCGATCCCGACCTCCGTGCTTTCCTTCAACTGGAGCAGGAACGTCAAATACCCATGATCTTCTTTTACGCTCCATACGCTCGCGTGTTCGCCGAATATTTCCTCGGCAATGTTGACGATGGCGTATTCGAGCAATTGCTGGCCGTTATTGCGATATTGCCCGAACTCCTCCTCCAGCCGGACAAGCAGCAGGGCGCACTCTCCGAAACGAATAGGCAAGCCGTAGCTCTCCAGCTTCCGGCTCCATTCCTCCTCCGGCAGACGTTCGCCATGGAGCGCATTCAACAGCAATTGACCTCGCAGCAAGGGGAGGTTCTCCCGCAGCGTGAATTCGGTGCGTTCGCGCGAGCTGACGCTTTCCCACTCCGCGTTCAGCTGCTCCAAAGCGGCGCTCACCGCGCCCAGCAGCTCCGCGTCGGTCGGCGGCTTCAGCAAGTAATCGACGGCTTGATTGCGAAGCGCCTCCTTCGCGTATTCAAAATCGGAGTGACCGGACAAAATAATGCACTTAATTCTCGCGTCGCGCTTGCGGATTTCCCCGATCAGCTCGATGCCCGTCATCTCCGGCATAAGGACGTCGGAAATGACGATATCGATCGGATGCGTCTCGATGATCCGCAGCGCCTCCTGCGCGGAATACGCTTTGTGAACGTGCTCGATCCCCAGCTTGTGCCAAGGCTTCGTCGTGGATAGGTTGTCTACCCAGTGCGCTTCGTCGTCAACGATGATCAGTTGCATTCGTCCCGTCTCCCTCTGTTTGGTGTGTCAGGCCGCTCGCCGTTCCCGCTCCGGGAGACGCGGGCTCCCATACCAGCTCTGCGCAGAGACCGCCAAGTTCCGAGCCCTTGAAGCTCAAGCCCGATTTATCGCCGAATTGCGTCGCGAGACGCTGGTTCGTATTCCAGAAGCCGTAGCCCATATCGTCCTGCAGCGGCCCCCTCATGTTGCGATTCAGACGATCAAGCTGTTCCTCGGTCAAGCCCGGGCCGTCGTCGTCTACGCGGATTTTGCATAGCCCGTCCGCCCGTTCGCCGGATATCCGGATTTCGCCGGAGGAATACGATTTTCCGACCCCATGGATGACCGCGTTCTCCACGATCGGCTGGAGCATAAGACGAGGCACTTGCAGCTTCTGCATCTCCTCGGGGATGTCGATCCGATAACGAATGCGTCCGTTGCGGAGCTTCTGGATATCCAGGTAATTGATAATAAGCTGGATTTCGTCGGCCAAGGAAGCCGTCGGCCGCTCCATCCGCGTGATATAGCGATAGTATGCGCTAAGATTGTAGCCCATCGAGACGACCGCTTCCTCGTCCTTCATTTGGGCCATATTAATCATGTAGCCGATGCAATTGTACAGAAAATGCGGGTTGATCTGCGCCTGCAGCTGCTTCAACGTCGCTTCCCTCGCCCTCAGCTTCTCGTTCAGCACATTCTCGATCAGGCCCTGAATCTGCCGCGACATGTCGTTGAAGCGATAGAACAGAAATGCGAACTCGTTGTTGGCGTTGGCGTCGAGCCGTACCGAGAAGTCCCCGCGCTGTACGCTCTGCAAGCCCCGAACGAGCTTGCGGATCGGGCGCTGCACGTTGCGATAGAGCAGCACGGAAGCGGAAATGCCGACAACGGACAGCAGAACCATCGATAAGTAGAACAAATTGCGGCTGAACGAAATCGGCCCCAGAATCTGATCCACGGGGATGGCGTCAACCAGATGCCAGCCCAATTGCGGCGACAGGACAGTACTCACCAGATAGCTTCTGTCTCCCAGCTTAACCACCGCTTGCGTCGTGTCGGCGAGCTCCTGTCCGTCGAGGTAGGCCGCAAGCCGCTCCGAAAGCTCCTCCGAGGCGCTGCGGTTCACAATCGGCGCCTCCCCCTTGCGGTAGAAGATCGGGTCGCCCCGGCCGCCCTCCTTGTACGTATCCAGCATGTTCTGAATATTGTCATGCTCGAAGCTGGCCTCTACGACCAGATTGCTTCCTTGCAGCACATTTTGCTGACCGTAGGAATCCGTGTACAACCAGTGGAACGCCCGATTCTGTCCCGGCACAGTCTCGGTCCCGTCTCCGTAGATCCATTTGCCGGTTGCGTTCCGTTTCAAGTATTCCTCGTCGTACGTCACCTGATCGTTCGCGTTCGAGATGGCCTCCCGGTTTAATTGCGAATAGACGGTGAATTTAACGGGCCATATGTTCATGACGCCCGACTGCAGCGCCATTTTCTCCTGCAGCACGTATCTGGTCTGCATTTTATCGTACCGGTCGTCCCATATATTCAAGCCGTTGAACTTCCGCACGTTCGGATCTCTGGAGAAGGTTACGACGAAATCCATCGTCTGGTTAATCCGCGAGTCGATCTGACTGGACAGGAAAGAAAGCTGCTTGATGTTCGAAGCCTTGAGCTCCTTGTCCACGACGTCGGTTGCGACGCCGTTCGAATAAGTGAACAGCAGCAGGATCGGGATGAAAAGCAGCAGAATCAGCCCGTTCATTTTCGCGAACAGACTGCCCTTGCGTCCCATTCTGTTTTTCATGTGGTTCATGCTCTTGCCCAGCTTCATCCGTCGTTCCCCCCGCGCAATGTCCCTAACAAAACCCTATCGATCCTAACAATGTCCTATAGTTCATAGCTCATACACGTTGTTACTATGATATAGCAGGCCTTCGCCTGAACTACAATGGCAACTTATGGAACGGGAGAGAGCTATGAACGATACAACGATGCCAAAAGCGAACCTGAAAGCTACCCGGAAATCGGAGAAGAGAAAAGGCTACAAGATTCCGTGGATGCTGCACCTGATGGTGCTGCCGGCTGTTTTGCTCGTTTTTGTTTTTTCCTATTTGCCCATGTCGGGCATTGTAATCGCGTTTCAGGACTACAAGGCGGCGCTCGGAATTACCGGCTCTCACTGGGTAGGCTTGAAGCATTTTCATTATATGTTCGAGAATGATTACTTTGTAAAAATCATCTGGAATACGCTGCTGTTCGCCTGCTCCAAGGTGGCGTTGAACCTGATCATCCCGTTTACCTTCGCCTTGCTGCTGAACGAGGTCAGGCATATGGGCTACAAGCGTTCGATCCAGACGCTCGTCTACTTGCCCCACTTTCTGTCCTGGGTTATCCTCTCGGGCATCTTGATCGACCTGCTCTCCCAGACCGGCATCGTCAATCAATTTCTGATGTATGTGTTCGATCTGCAGAAGCCGATTTTCTTCCTGGGAGACGGAACCTGGTTCCGATTAACGATTATTTTCAGCGATGTATGGAAGGAATTCGGATTCAACACAATCATCTTCCTCGCCGCGCTGGCCGGGATTAATCCTTCGCTGTACGAGGCGGCGGAAGTCGACGGAGCCGGCCGATTCAAGCAGACGATGTTTGTTACGATTCCCTCGCTTGTGCCGATCTTCATCGTCGTCGCGACTTTGGCTTTGGGCAACGTGCTTAACGCGAACTTCGACCAGGTGTTCAACCTGTACAGCCCGATGATCTATCAGCAAGGGGACATTATCGATACGTTCGTCTACCGGGAAGGCCTGTTAAGCGGTCAATTCAGCTTCGCGACGGCCGTCAGCCTGTTCAAATCGGTCATCAGCCTTGTCTTGATCATCATCTCTTATCGGCTTGCCTATAAGCTCGCGGGATATCGCATTTTTTAACCCGATCGGCCACAATCCGACGCGTGCCGCCGTCCTCGGACGGCGAAGCCGTTTTACTTGAAAGGATGACCCTCCATGTACCATAAAACGCTGCCTTATCGAATTTTCAGCGTATTCAACTATGCTCTGCTCGGCGTGATCTCGGTGCTCTGCTTGCTGCCGCTCCTTCACCTGCTGATGGTGTCCCTGAGTTCGACCGCTCCGGCCAACGCCGGTCTCGTCTCGTTCTGGCCTGTCGGCTTCACGTTCGAGGCCTACCTGAAGACGTTCGACAATGTCAATTTCCTGACGTCCCTCGGTGTGTCCTTGAAAAGAACGATTCTCGGAACGGCGCTGGCCCTGATGGTGAACGCCATCGCGGCCTACGCGCTCTCCAAGGATACCCGCGTGTTTCGCGCCCGAAACCTTTATCTTTGGTATTTTGTCGTCACCATGCTCTTCTCCGGCGGACTCATCCCCGGCTACATTCTTATCCTGAAGCTGGGCTTGATGAACAATCTGTTCGCGCTGATTCTGCCCGGTCTGGTCGCGGTCTACAACATCATCCTGCTGCTGAACTTCTTCCGCACCGTGCCCAAGGAGCTGGAGGAGGCCGCCTTCATGGACGGCGCCGGTTATCTTCGAAGCTTCTTCTCGGTCTACCTTCCGATCTCCTTGCCGGCGATCGCGACAATCGCCCTGTTCACGATGGTGGGGCACTGGAACGCCTACTTCGACGGCTTGATCTATATGAAGGAAGCCGAGAAGCTACCGCTCGCCAGCTTTATGCAGACCGTAATCGTCGCCAACGATATGACAGGCTTCGATGTATCCGTAGTCGTCAACAAGTCGCAGCGGACGATCAAGGCGGCTCAGATTTTCATCGGCGCGCTGCCGATTCTGCTTGTATATCCGTTCCTGCAGCGTTTCTTCGTGAAAGGCGTCGTCATCGGCGCTGTCAAGGAGTAAGAGCTTAATCGGAAAGCGCCTCTGCGGAGGCGCTTTTTTCGGTGCTCACGCTTGCAGTGCTCGCCTTACGACCGCTTTATCCGCGCAATCGGGGCTGTCCCATGAATCTTATGGAACAGCCCCGATGCGTTTCTTAATCACAATCTTCTATGCGTCTTCCCTGCCCTGCTGCGCTTACTTCGCCAAGCGGAAAGGCAGCGCCTCGTTCGTCTTGCTGCTTGACCCGACATATGCGATGAAATCTCCTGCGTCGCTGGCGTGCGTCAAATCGGAATGGTAGTAGCGAAGCTGCTTCTCTTCGAGCGCAAAGCTGATCTCCCGGCTCTCTCCCGGCTGGAGCGAAACTTTACGAAACGCCTTCAATTCCTTCACCGGACGAACGACCTCTCCCGACAAGTCCCGCACATAGAGCTGAACCGTCTCGGTGCCTTCCACGCTTCCTTTGTTCCTCACGGTCACCGTTACTTCAATCGGCTTGTCAGCCGTCATCAGCTCCGACGAGAGCCGAGCAGTCCCGTATTCGAACTCCGAGTAGCCTAAGCCGAAGCCGAATGGAAGCAGCGGCTCGTTCGGAATATCCAGATACTGCGACACATATCGTACCTGCGCATCCGGCGCGCCCTGCGGACGGCCCGTGTTATACGCGTTATAGTAAACGGGAACCTGGCCGACGCTGTACGGAAAAGACATCGTCAGGCGACCGGAAGGGTTGGCGTCGCCGAACAGTAGGTCCGCAACCGCGTTACCCGCCTCGCTGCCCGGATACCAGGCTTCGAGAATCGCATCCGCCTCCTCGATGACGCCATGCAGGTCGAGAGGACGGCCGTTGAACAGGACGATGGTGATCGGCTTGCCCAGCGACTTAATCTGGCGAATGAGCTCCAGCTGGATTTCCGGCAGCCGGATATCCGCCCTGCAGCCCGCTTCGCCGCTCATGTCCGAATGCTCGCCCAGCGCCAGGACCACCGTATCCGCAGCCTGTGCCGCGGCAAGCGCCGCCTGCCATTGCGCGGCCGTCGCGGTCTCGATATCGCAGCCTTCGGCGACCAGCAGCTTCGCCGACGAGCCGGCCAGCTTGCTCCTTACGCCGTCAGCGAGCTTAACCGCCTCCTCCTTGGAGCCTGTCCAGGACCACGGGCCGAGGACGTCCCCGCTGGTGGCAAACGGTCCGATGAGCGCGATATTCCCTTCTCTGCCCAGCGGCAGAGTCCCTTCGTTCTTCAGCAGCACGGCGGACTTGACCGCCAGTTCCCTGGCCGTCCGGCGATGAGCGTCGCAGAAGACGATCTCGCGCTCCCGCTCGGGGTCTGCGGCCCGGTAAGGGTTATCGAACAAGCCCAGCTTCTTCTTCAAGGTCAGGATGCGAAGCACGGCCTCATCGATTAACGCCTCGTCCACTTCCCCCTGCTCCACCAGCTCGGACAGATGCTTCACGTAGCAGGAGGTCATCATCTCGATGTCGACCCCCGCCTTGATCGCCTTAAGCGCCGCCTCCGACTCGTCTGCGGCAATTCCGTGAGCGATAAGCTCCTTAACCGCGCCCCAGTCGGAGATCAGAATTCCGTCAAAGCCCCACTCCTCCCGAAGCAGCTTTCTCATCAGCTTGGCGTTGCCTGTCGCCGGAATGCCGTCGATCGTGTTGAAGGACGTCATGACCATCTCGCAGCCTTCGTCCAGCGCGGCTTTGTAGGCCGGCAAGTAAAATTCGCGCATCTGGCGATCCGACAAATCGACCGTGTTGTAATCGCGGCCGGCCTCTGCGGCGCCATACGCGGCGAAATGCTTCACGCACGCGGCCACCCTGTCCTTATCCGACGCCAGATCCTCGCCCTGGAAGCCGCGAACGAACGCACGGCCGAACTCCGCGTTCAAATACGGGTCCTCTCCCGTCGACTCCACGACGCGGCCCCATCTCGGGTCGCGGACAAGGTCGACCATCGGCGCATAGGTTACGTGCACGCCCGATACGGATGCTTCCTTCGCCGCGATCTCCGCGCTGCGCTCTGCAAGCTCCAGATCCCAAGAGCAGCCGATAGCCAGCGGAACCGGAAAAATCGTTTTAAACCCGTGGACGATGTCCGCCATCATCAGCAGCGGAATCCCGTGGCGGTTGTGGCCGAGGTGCGTTCGCTGCACGTTGATGACTTCCTGAGCGCCGGCCATGCCCAGCACGGAGCCGGAGTTGTGAACCGTCGCTTCGTCGATCCCGAGCGAAGCCATCGGACCCGTAATGAGCCCGCTTTCCTGCGCGCCTTCATAGAAAGGCACGGCCAGTTGAATCAATTGCGCGATTTTCTCATCCAGCGTCATTTGCCCGATAAGCTCGTTTAAGTTCAGATCCTCGTTCTGCTGCGTCATCTCTCATGCAACCTCTCTGGATGTTGTCGTTGATCCTGTTCTGTTTCTTCCAAGGTTAATCGAAACGTTTCGATTAATCTTTATCAAGATTATAAAGCGGCGATTCTCGGTCTGTCAAACGTCATATTGCTACGAATATTAGGCAAATTTCCGGGGATTGAACGCGCTATTGTTTTCCTGTATAGTTGAATCGAATCGTTTCACCCGAATTTGAAGGAGCGAGCCTCTTGGTCAGCATTAAAGATATCGCCAAACAAGCCGGCGTCTCTATCTCCACCGTCTCTTACGCCTTGAACGGAAGCGATAAGGTGACCCGGGACACCGCAGCGAGAATATTGCGCATCGCCGACGAGCTGAACTATGTGCCCCATGCCGCGGCGCGCCTGCTCAAAAAGCGGCAGTCCCATCTGATCGGCATATTCCTGACCGACTTCAGCGGCAACTTCTATGGCGATCTGCTTCAGGGCGTGAAGGAATATTTGAGCGGCAAAGGGTACGATCTTCTCGTGTGCAGCGGGGCGCAGTCCCGAAGGCTGATTCCCGAACGAATGATCGACGGCGCGATCGTCCTGGACGAAACGTTCTCGGACAAGGAATTGCTGCAGTATGCCGAGCAAGGCTACAAGGCGGTCGTACTGGATCGCGAGCTGATTCATCCCAACCTGAACCAGGTGCTGCTTGACAATAAAGCCGGCGCGACGCTGGCTATGGAATACCTGCTGGAGTCGGGCCACGACAAAATCTACGCGATCACCGGTCCGAAGGGCTCCTACGACGCCAATCAGCGTCTCCATGCGGTGCGGCAGGCGGCCCGGCGCGCTCCGTTCGCAGAGGTCATCGAGCTTCCGGGCAACTTTACCCGCGAGGCGGGCGAAGAAGCGGCCAAGCGCATCGCCGAACAATACGACCGGCCTGCAGCCGTATTCTGCCTGAACGACGAGATGGCGATCGGCGCATACCGTTATTTCCGCAGCCACGCCCAGCTGACGCTGGGAGAACAGATTCACCTGATCGGCTTCGACAATATCGAGCTTGCGCAATTCGCGCAGCCGCGCTTGGCCACCATCGATTACTCCATGCGCAAGTGGGGCTCCCTCGCCTCGGAGCAATTGCTGAGGATGCTTGCCGGCGAGCCCGTCGAACCCGAGCGCATCTACGTCAGTCTGATCCGGGGCGAATCCGTAAAGCGGCTTCCGATTGCCCCATAGTCAACCTCGGCCGCGCGCTCCTGCGCGGCTTTTTGCATGGTCCGGCGCCCCCGGGTGTCGACCCTCCTCTGACAGCTTCTCCATTTCTCCCCCATTCCTTCCGCGCTTATTCTCATCCCCCTTTACAAAATCGCAATTTCCTGGCATGATATGGATCATACGATACATATCATTTGATATACAAAGGAGCAAGCGATGCCCCCGAAAGCCAAATTCGCCAAGGATAAGATCATAGACGCCGCCTTCGAAATTGCCGATCGGGAAGGCCTGGATGCAATTACGATTCGCAAAGTCGCCGACAAGCTGGGCAGCTCGATTGCCCCGATTTACGTAAACTTTAAGGAAGTCGATGAACTGAAGGACGAGGTGCTTAGGCGCATACAGGAGCTTTCCGCGCGAATGCTGGAAACCTTGTACAGCCCCGATCCTTTCTTGAACATCGGCATCGCCAGCCTGAAATTCGCCCGCGAGCATCCCGCGCTGTTCCGGGAGTTAGCCGTCAACGGCCATGCCCGCTTGCAGGACGGCCAGCTTCCCGTAGGGACACTGATAGCCCAGATGCAAAAGGAGCCGAGTCTGGAAAGCTTCTCGGAAGCGGAGCTAATGGGCATTTTGCTGAAGATGAGCATATTCCAGCTCGGGCTATCCGTCATGGACCTTAACGGCGCCTTCCCCGGATCAAGCGAGGAATGGCTGATCGAGCTGCTCAGGCAAACCGGCGAGGACCTTATCGCCGCAGAGCTTGTGCGGAAGCAAGCAGATTGATTGCTCAAGGAGGAGCCATTAATGAAAGCAACGGAAGCGCAATCCCGGATATCCGATCTGCTCAAGCGAACGGTGGATAAAGACCCGCTCATCCGCAACGCCTATCTTCTCGTTCATTCCGCACGGCTGGGCATTCATAGCCATCTGGCTGCGGGCTCGGAGAACAATCCCCCGGTTCATGCCGAACAGCCTTATTATATCGCCAGCGTCAGCAAGCTGTTCGCATCCGTGCTGTGCGGCAGGCTTGCTGACAGAGGACTGATCGACTTCGAGGACCCGATCGCCCGTTTCCTTGACGCCGAGCTGCTGCGCGGGCTGCACGTCTACAAGGGCCGGGATCGCACAAGCGAGATTCTCGTCCGGCATCTGCTGAACCATACGTCCGGCCTGCACGATTTTGTAGAGGATAAGCCTGCGGAAGGTCCCTCGATGATCAACATCACGTTGAACGAACCGTCACGTCTGTGGCAATCGCCGAGAGAGCTTGTGGAATGGGCCAAGCCGCGATTGAAAACCCATTTTACGCCGGGACAAGGCTTTCATTATTCGGATACCGGATATCATTTGCTCGGTTTGATCATGGAGCAAGTAACAGGCAAGCCTTATCATGAGCTGCTGCGGCACTTCCTGTTCGAGCCTCTGGGCATGAAGCATTCTTACCTGTCCCGTTACTCCGAGCCGATGGAGCCGAACGTTCATCCCATGGGCCGACTCTATTCCCGCAATACGGATATTACGCAGTATGATAGCCTGAGCTTTATGTATGCAGGAGGAGGCCTCGTCTCGACGACAGAGGACCAGTTGAAATTTATGAAGGCGCTTGTCGGCAATGAAATTCTGAGCAGAGGGACCTTCGAAAGAATGAAGGACTGGGCCAGATTCTTCCCTGGAATCGATTACGGATACGGACTGATGCGATTTAAACCCATGTTTCTATTAATGCCCGGCAAGTATAGCTCCTGGGGCAATGCGGGATCGACCGGCTCTTTTCTCTTCTATCACCCGGCCACGGACGCCTACCTCATCGGCAGCTTGAATCAGTTCCGCTACAACCGCAAAGGGATTAAGCTCATGTTCAAGGCGATCGACATTCTGCTTCAATGCGACAGGGCCAGAGCTCGCGAAAAAACGGCGGAATAGGTGATCCTCTGGACGGGAACGAACCCGCTCAGGAAGAGGCCTTGCGATATTCGACCGTCAGGCCTCTTGTCGGAGTGCGCCGCTGCCGATGCTGCCAGCTCTCTTTCGCCGATAGCATCACTAATGGTTCATTCACGCTATAGCTGCTCGCCGTTTGTTCGACTTTGCATCACTAATGGTCCATTCACGCTATAGCTGCTCGCCGTTTGTTCGACTTTGCATCACTAATGGTCCATTCGCGCTATAGCTGCTCGCCGTTTGTTCGACTTTGCATCACTAATGGTCCATTCACGCTATAGCTGCTCGCCGTTTGTTCGACTTTGCATCACTAATGGTCCTCTATCCCCCTGGCTCAGAAGCGGCCTTCTCATGAGTGCTCATAACGAGCTGGTAGTTCGGACAGAGGAACCGCTTCGGCTCATCGTACGCTTCCCTCTTACCCCGTCACTTTAATTGCACAGGTGCAGCTAATTCCGCCTCTCGGACAGCTTTGTGACCATTAGTTGCAATTGTGCAATTAATTCAATCCCTATCGTGCCAAGAGATCGACCTGACTTCGAAATAGCTGTAAAGAATGCAACTGTCGCCGCTCGTCTGCCCAACTTACTACGACTTAGTTGTATAAATGCAACTACCCTCCCCAAAACCGCGTGTCTGCCGCTGCATCGTTCCTTCGCAGTTGTCAAAGCAAAGGTACTCAGGCCGGAAACGGAAAAAACCGGAGCTGTGTGCCCCGGTTACAGATGCTTTTCATTCATTCGTTTGCGGTTAGGATTTCGCCGTGATCTCGTCGGCCAGCTTCTCGATGGCGTTGAAGATCTGGTCTCCATAGCCCCAGTACGCGTTAAAGTCGATGATGAACACCTTTTTGTTCTTAACGGCCGATACGTCCTTCAAGGCGGCATTCTCATACAATTCCTTCAGCGTCTTCTCCGGGTCCGGAGCTCCGGCATAGTAGGAAAGCAGCATAATGTCCGGATTGCCCGCAATCAGCTCTTCCGCGCTAACGGTCGTCGCTTCGATATCCCCGAAGGCATTATGCAGATTCAGCAAGCCGAGCGCCTCGCCCTGGAAGGTATCGTTGTACCCGCTGTAGGCCGTAATTCCGCCATCCCCGATATCCGATACGAAAGCGAACGTTTGCGACGACGCGCCGGCGAAACGAGACTTTAAGGCTTCCCCCCGTTCCTGGAGCTTCTTTATATGCTCGGCAGCCTTGTCTTGAACGTCGAAAATTTGCCCGATCTGCTCGATGTCTTGGTACAGGCTGTTCAGCGTTGCTCCCTTCACGCTTGTGCTGTGCACGAAAGTCGCGATGCCCAGCTCGTTCAAGCCGTCCACCGTTCCTACACCCCAGTCGGCATCCGCGAACAAATCGCCGCGTCCCATGACGAGATCGGGATTCGTGCCGACAACCGGCTCCTTGCTGACGTAATCCTTGGAGAGAACCGGCACCTTGGCGAACTCCCCTGCAACCTCAGGGTCTAACTCTCCATAGAGCGCAGCCACACCGACCAATTTATCCGTAAGCCCGAGCTTAATCAGGAGCTCCGCAATCGGCTGTGTATTCGCCACTACCCGTTCAGGCGCTTTATTGAAGGTTTGCGTCTTCTTCTCCCACGTTCCGCCTTCGCTTTTCATCGTGTAGTTCTCGATCGACAGCGGATAAACGGTTTTCGTGCCCGACGCAGACGCGCTGGAAGCCGGCGCGCTTTCACTCGGAGACGGCGAAGCGCTCTCCCCGGACGGAGATGCGGATGGCGCAGGCGTAGAGCCGGCGTTGCTTCCGGAATTGCTCGAGCACCCTGCTACTACGATTAAAACAAGAGCCAGCATGAGAGAAAGCATGAGTGTAAAAGACGAATTGCGCATAACCTGTTGTACCCCTTTTCGTATGATTTTCTGTAATTGATAAAGATTATCATTATCAATAATACTGAAAAAAGAGGCGATGTCAATGACAAAAGGATTTATTGACAAAGAGAATCATTCTCATTTATCCTGATTTTATCGTGTGTCTGCGTCTCCTGCTTTGCTCAGATCGTCGTCGCATGAACATTGCTGCCAGAAAGGCTTGATACTGATGTCAGACCCTCAGACTTCACCCGCACCACGCAAGGATTCTTTGATCGTTACCCGATTCGGCTTCGTTTCCATTCAACTCGTCCTCGTCGCCGTAGCTCTCCTGTCCGTGGGAATCGCCGTTTCCTTGGGCCAAGTGGACGTCCCGCTTGCCGATTCCTACCGGATTCTGCTTTATAAGCTAAGCGGCATTCAAATCGGGGATATGAGCGACATTCTGGCTGGACAGCATTTGAACATTATCTGGAACATTCGCTTCCCGCGCGTCATACTCGCTCTGCTCATCGGAGCCGGCCTCAGCTTATGCGGCACCGTCATGCAGGCGGCCGTGCAAAATCCGCTCGCCGACCCTTACATTCTAGGCGTGTCGTCCGGCGCCTCTCTCGGTGCGACGTTCTCGATCATGATCGGCTTCGGCACGATGGGCTTCCTCGGCCAGACCGGCGTCGCCTTCTGGGCGTTCGCGGGCGCGTTCGGGGCTTCCATGCTCGTATTGGCGTTGGCCGGCATCGGCGGGAAGATGTCGTCCGTCAAGCTTGTGCTGTCCGGTATGGTGATCAACGCCTTATGCACCGCCTTCGCTAACTTCATCATCTACTTCGCGAACAACACCGAGGGCATCCGGTCCGTTACGTTCTGGACGATGGGCAGCCTGGCCGCCGCCAAGTGGGACCGCCTGCCGCTCGTCGCCATCATCGTGCTGGCGGCCGCCCTGCTCTTCCTGTTCCAATCGAGAATTCTGAACACCATGCTGCTCGGAGACGAAACGGCCGTCACGCTCGGAATCAACCTGAACCTGTACCGCCGAATTTATTTGTTATTCACAGCAGTCATTACCGGCGTTATGGTGGCAAGCTGCGGCATGATCGGGTTCGTCGGCCTGATCATCCCCCATCTCGTAAGGGGAATCGTCGGCTCCGACCATCGCAGGCTGATGCCCACCTCGATTCTAATCGGCGGCATCTTCCTCGTCTGGACAGACGTCCTTGCGCGAATCGCCATTCCTAAGGTCGAGCTGCCCATCGGCATCATTACGGCTTTGATCGGCGCGCCAATGTTCATGTACATGCTGATCAAAAAAGGCTATAACTTTGGAGGCAAATAGGATGGAGCTTAACGTACATCATTTCTCCGTATCGCTGGGCAAGGCCGATATCGTCAGGGACATCTCCCTGCATGTCGGCGAGAAACGCTTCGTTGGTCTGCTTGGTCCGAACGGATGCGGCAAGTCGACGCTGCTGAAGAGCATATACAAAGTGATCAAGCCGAACTCCGGCCAAGCGTACCTTGACGGCACCGATCTTGTGAAATCCAGCCCGAAGACGGTGGCGCAGCTAATGAGCGTCGTCGGCCAGTTCAATGAGCTCAGCTTCGACTTTACGGTCCGCGAAATGGTGCTTTTGGGCCGAACCCCGCACAAGAAGCTGCTGGACCCGGATAATGCGGAGGATTACCGAATCGTAGACGATGCGCTTCGCCAGGTCGACCTTACCGCCTATGCCGACCGCAGCTATCTTTCCTTGTCCGGGGGAGAGAAGCAGCGCGTCATTCTGGCTCGGGCGCTTGCGCAGCAGCCTCAGTTTCTGATTCTGGATGAGCCGACGAACCACCTTGACGTCAAGTACCAGCTGCAGATTCTGAACATTGTCAAATCGTTGAATACCGGCGTCCTGGCAGCCCTGCACGATCTCGCGTTGGCGGCGAAGTATTGCGATTACCTCTACATGGTCAAAAAGGGAAAAATCGTGGCCGAAGGCGTTCCCCATGACGTCCTGACCAAGGAAACCATCGCTGAAGTGTTCGAGGTGGAATGCGAGATTTACGACAACCCCGTCACGGGCGGCTTGGGCATCGCCTATCTGACCGCCAAGTAAACACGTTTGTCGCCGCTCTTAGATCGGCGCAGACGTGTCGTATCGCTCGATCCGATGAAACAAAGGCCGTCCCTGAAGTCATTCGCCAATGACTTCAGGGACGGCCTTTGTTAATTCTCTATCGCCAAGCTCATTTCAGAGAGCTAATCAGCGCCTTGATGCGCGGATCAGGATCCGTTCCAAGCTCTCGCCTCAGCAGCTTCTCCACATCCCGGTAACGGCGCAGCGCTTCGCCGTTGCGGCCCAATTGAACGTACAGCCGAATGATCTCGTGCTGGGCGTCCTCTCTCATCGGATCCAGCTTGACGATTCCCTCGAAGTAGTGCAAGGACGCGTGCAGCTCTTTCCGATTCGCGTGGAACCTGGCTCCCTTCTCAAGCAGCTCGATGTAGTCCCGTTCCAGCCCATGCGCGTATGACCCGGCCCATTCGTACGCCTTGCCTTGCAGCAGTCCTCCCGCATAGAGGGCCTCCGCTTGCTTAAATACCTCCGCGAGCTGCCCCGAGCCGGCCTGGGCTTCCTTCAGCAAGCGCTGAAATTCATACAAGTCGCAGTAAACCGCAGTGCGGTCAATGCGGATTTCATTTCTCGTCGATTGTATGAAAGCCCGCGCCTTGCTCTCGCCAAGCGCCTTGCGGATATAGTACAGATTCGTGTTCAGATTATTGAGGGCTTTATCATAATGTAGATCCGGCCACAACGTATCGATGATCTCTTCGCGGCTCGCCGCTTCCTTGCACAGGAGCAAGGCAAACAGCTCCTCCGTCTTGGGGCTCCGCAGCTTCAGCAGCTCCTGCTCGCGATCCGGCAAGCGAATCTTGAATCCGTTGAACAAAAAAACCTCCAGCAGCTGCTCGACGGGCGCCGTGCGCTGCACTCTTCTGATTTTATCCAACGCTCGGTTCAGACGCTCCGCTGTGACGGGCTTTAATAAGTAGTCGATTGCATTCAATTCGAAGGCTTGCAGAGCGAATTCGTCATAGCTCGTAACGAAGACGATGTTCGTATGGCCGCCCAGCTGGGAAAGCATAGCAGATAGCTTCAACCCGTTAATCTCAGGCATCGATATGTCCAGGAAAGCCACATCAACCGAATTCAATCTGGCAAACTCATAGGCTTCACCAGGGTTCAGAAACGTATGGCAAGCCCCGATTCTGCCGCTCTCGGACAATATTCGACTTAACCGTTTGACCGACAATTCCTCGTCGTCGACGATGATGGCTCTAAGCATATCGAGTCTCCTGTCCTCCATGTCGCCTTAGGTCTTGTCTCCTAAATATAACCGAAGTAACTGGTAAAATGCACCTCATTTTCACTCTTTTTCGACATTTTCTACCGTTTGCAATCGCTCAGAAGCGCTTGTCAGGTCCGTTGCTTCTCCCGAGACAAGGCTTTCAGCAGCGGGGGCGTCGCCAGCGTCGTCACGATAACCATCAGGACTACGGAAGTAAAGTACTCCGGCAGCAGCAGGCCCGCCTGCAAGCCCGTAGCGGCGATAATCAAAGCTACCTCTCCTCTGCTGACCATGCCCGATCCGATAAGGAGCGAGGATCGCGTATTGAATCCGGTCAACCGCGCTCCTATCCCTCCGCCGACCAGCTTCGTCAGGCAGGCTATGACCGTGATCAGAAGGAGGAAGCCCCATTGCTGTCCGATTCCGGCGAAGGAGATATTGAGACCGATGCTGACAAAAAAGACCGGGACGAAAATGGAATACGCGATGGGCTCGACCTTGCGCTCCACAGCTTCCTTGTAGCCGGTTTGCGCAATCGCGATTCCGGCTGCGAATGCGCCGATGATTCCGGCCATTTCAAGCCATTCCGCAAAATAGGCGAACGAGAAACAGACCACAAGCGCAGCCGTAACGACCGCTTCGGTTACTCTTAACGGCGCCATCCACTTCATCACCTTCGGAACGGCGAACCAGCCTGCGACGATCACGCCAAGGAAAAACAGCGCCTTTTTGCCGATGAGCAGAGGAATGGAAATCTCGCCGCCCGTCCCAAGCACGCTCATCATAACGGCAAGCAGCAGAATGACCAGCACATCGTCAAGGACTGCCGCCCCCAGAATGGTCGTTCCTTCGCGGGAATTCAACTGATTCATTTCCTTCAAGACCTGAACGGAAATACTGACCGACGTGGCGCAGAAAATGATTCCGAAAAACAAGGCGTAGCTCTGGCTCAGTCCAAAAGCAAGGGCTGAGCTGTAGCCGCCCGCGAAGGGAAGAATAATTCCCCCGACGGCAACGGCGAGAGAGGACCTCCAGTTTTTGCGAAGCTGCTCCAGATCGGTCTCCAATCCGGCGATAAACATCAGGAGCAGCACTCCGATCTCGGACAGTTCATCGATAAAGGCTCCCTGCTGCACCCAGCCAAGCACCGCAGGACCCAACAATATGCCGACAATCAATTTCCCCAGCACCGCAGGCTGGCCCAGCCGAACGGAAGCCTCTCCCGCAACCTTTGTAAAAAATAAAATCAGCACCAAATAAAGCAGAAACATCATGAGCTTAACCTCCATGCCGTATAATCGCAGCCCCGAAAATAAAAAGAAGAAGCCCTTGGTGACAGGCTCCTCCAATAATATCGACCAATATTCGGTTGCTTATTATCCTACACGATGCCCGCAGCTTAGGCAAGAGGGTGTTCCGCAATTCGCTACTGTTGCTGCCCCTGATGCGAATTGCATTACAAGCCCGTTTAGCCCGCTTGTGCGAAGGCAACGGAAAATCACGCTTAGCCGGGCGGACGATTGTTCCTCAAAGCGAGTCGGGCTGTCTTGAGACACTCCCTATGGCTGCTAATTCAAATCAAGCACTCTGCCGGTGATGACTCCGTTCTCGTCCCTGGAAAACTGCATCGCCCAAGATCGGCTGTCGTCCCCACTGAAGTTGACAACCTCCGAAAAGCCTGTTTGGCCTTCCGAAAAAAGCATATCCGGAAGCATCGTCACCGACCAGCTTTCATATTCGTAATGAATTCTGCCTTGCTTGTCATAGGTTACTTCTTTTACTGAATCGGGAAAGAGCGTCCCACTGGGGAGCTTTCTCATCAGTTCTTCCCTTGTGGTCATCAGCTCCGCTTCGGCCATAGCTGCAGCGTCTGCGTCAGCGCCGATCGGCTCCTCCCCCTTCGTATCCGCAGAGGTTTCCTTCAGGAGCTCTTGCAGGTAGGCATCCGCTTTGGCGTGATCGGCTTTTGCTTTATCCAGCGGCAGCTCGAACAGCAGCGAGGCTCCCGGATAATCCGCTCTTGCGCTGACCTCGCCCGTGCTTTCGTCATAGGCGAAAGCCTCCAGGCTAAAGAAGCTGCTGCCGCTGCTGATCGCAAGATACACCCCTCTGTCCGCGAACATCTCCACTCCGTCGCATTCAATCAGTCGGTACATGATTCCGTCCAGCACAATTTCACTG
This sequence comes from Cohnella boryungensis, assembly GCF_042651945.1. Taxonomy (NCBI): domain Bacteria; kingdom Bacillati; phylum Bacillota; class Bacilli; order Caryophanales; family Paenibacillaceae; genus Cohnella; species Cohnella boryungensis. The sequence goes on from NZ_JBHSED010000038.1 coordinate 74,592, forward strand.
TAGCCCCCGCCCATCGTGACGATGTTAACCAGCCAAGGCTTCTGATGCTTGATCAGAGGGGAGATGAAAAACGGGTCCTTGCCGTATTCCGGGTCGCTCGTATGCGGCATTTGACCGCCATCCTGTCTCTCGATGGAGACAACGGCATACGTTCGGTCAGGAAGGATGGGATTCGAGGTGTCGCTCAGTTCTTTTAGCCCTGCGCCGGTGACGATGCCGTGCAGCGTAAAGCTGTAATCCCCGGAAGCGATCGATTGATTGATTTCAATGGCATCGGGACCTGCGAAAGCTTGAGCCAGTACCTGCTCCCCCAGATGCTCTGCGACTTGCTTGGAGCTGAACAACTGCGTAGCCGCGTAGGCAGTGACGGACATGACGAGCAGCAGCACGGCGGCAAGCATTCCCGCGGAAATTCTTCTTCTGTATGGACGAGTCATCTGATTTCTCTCCTTATATCGCGTTATAAGATTCTGGTTCAATGCCTCTCCGGGCTCCGGCGCGGACGATAGAGCTTGCTTAAGCCGCTTGTCCCATTGATCGGACTCATTCACGGGACGCCACCTCCAACCTTTTTCTCATGGCTTTTCGGGCCAAGTAAAGTCTGCTTTTGACGGTGCCTGACGGGATGCCGAGCGCCGCTGAAATCTCTTCAACGGACATTTCGGCAGTATAATGCATATATAACGGAATTTTCAGCTTGTCGTTCAGCTTGTCCGCAGCAGCCTGAATCATGTCTCGAAGCTCGTCGGACAGCACGGCTTCCTCCGGCGTGGCCTCTCCCGTCGTACGCCAAGCCATATCCGCAGCATCATTCAGCTCGGCAGTAGGGGCTATCCTCTGTCTCCAGGCGAATTTTCTCCGCTTGTTCCTATGCAACTGAACGGCAATCCCAATGAGGAAGGCTTTCGGATTTTGGCTTGCGTCCATTCTATGCCGTACTTCCATCGCTTTAAGAAAAGTTTCCTGATAGAGATCATCCGTATCCGCCCGATTGCCCGCAAGCCTGTAGCAAAACCCGTAGATGGCTTTGCCGTGCCGCTGGACAAGATCGCTTAATTCTTCGATATCCAAGAAGCTGCTCCTTTCTGAATGGCCATTCACCTCTATATTGTCATCACCTCGATAGAGGTTCACTTCGCGCCGGAATCGAGGGAAAGGACACCCTTATGACCTGCCTTCTTCTATGCCAAACAGCACGCCTTGAAGGGTGTGCTGTTTGAATGTTCCGGAAAGGCCGAAAAGCCCCCCGATTCCTACAGAAAGGGGCAATCCTCAAAGTGTTTGCATGCAATGGAAACATCCCAATTTTCAAGCGAAGGCTCTCAAATTTCACTAAGGTGGGAGATCGGATCTCTTTTTCAAGGATTTAGGACATAAACCGCGAATTATGTAATAGGAACGCAAGAACTAAATAAAATCGCGAAGCCAAGGAACTGATACGGATGGATGAACGCCATGTTTTAATCGTTACAGATAAAGGAGACGTGACCAAGAATATTATCGATTATACAACGGTGGAGAATAAAGTACTCATTCGTTTCAACAATAAGGATGAGTGCTACAATTTCCCCGCTTCTAAAGTCAATATAATGACGAACCCTGTCTCATTGGCTATTGACCGTCAGACGGTATTCTATAAAGGACTTCCTCTTCGGAATGTACAAGAGGCTTTAGATTTCGGAGGTATCCTTAAAATTTTCTTCAAGAATCAGACAACACAAATTTACGAGACTGAACTCATAAATATTAAAGAAACGAATCCTGCCGATAAATGGGTAACGAACCTGATGAATTATTGGGAGGATATCGCTCAATATGTGAAAAGTGAAGAGGAATCAGCAGGATATTCAAAAAAGCGTAGCAGGTTGGATCAACAGGATACTTTCCTAAAGAAGCAATTTTCCAGGCTGAATTCGATCCATGCAGATAGCGTGCTGGCTTCTTATGTGAATCAAACTCCCATCACTCCTTTGGGAACGGGCACAGCACCGGTTATTTACCCGTTCCGTTTTAACTTGAGTCAGAAAAAAGCCCTTGAGCAAGCGCTTATCAGTAAAATATGTGTGATTGAAGGCCCTCCCGGCACCGGAAAAACGCAAACCATTCTAAATATTCTTGCAAACTTAACCGCTATGCAAAACAAATCCGTAGCTGTCGTCTCAGGCAACAATGCAGCCGTAAGGAATGTGAAAGATAAGCTCGATAAAGACGGATACGGATTTATCGCTGCATCATTAGGAAACATGGAGAATAGGGAGGCTTTCTTCAATAACTTACCGGACTATCAAGTAGCCGATTGGAACAGCGATATTCCAATTGAAACCCATATAAAAACGATAAACGACTTGTCTCGACGGCTCGATGAGCTGCTATTGCTTGCCAATCGCAAGGCCAAGCTGGATCAAGAAATCTCTGCTTACCGGCTAGAAAAAAAGCACTTTCAGCTACATAATCAGCAGTTTGATTATGATGGAATGGAACGGCTCTTCTATCGCCGTCAAACCCCCGAAACGGTTATTTCATTTTTAGCGGATGAGTATTTTTCCGGCATTCATTCGTTCAGATTTCTCCGCAAAGCCAAGCTCCTCTTCAAGTATGGCTTCTATCAGTTTAAGAAGCTTAAAAAGAACCGCTTGGAATTGATAACCCGTTTGCAAATGAAATACTACGAATCCAAGCTTGCAGAGCTAGAACTAGAGAGTCACGAAATCAAGCTAGAACTGGATCGGGAATCCTTCGATGATCTGATGAAGCAGCATGAAACAAGCTCGACTGTTTTGTTCAAGCATCACCTGTTTCGCAAATATCGGAGTAAAAAAACCTATAATGGAAATCTGAAAAATTACAAGCATAATTTCGATGCTTTTATCGACCATTTTCCAATTCTGCTAAGTACGACGCATTCCTTACGCTCCTGCATACCCGACAATTTCCTATTTGACTATGTCATTATTGATGAGGCCTCTCAGGTTGATCTTCTGACGGGCGTACTTGCCATGTCCTGCTGCAAACAAGTCATTATTGTAGGAGATACTAAACAATTACCCCAGATAGTAGACGAGAAGATTCAAGGTAAATTAACGGTCACAGATGTTAGTGAGGCGTACAACTATTTTAATCACAGCGTGTTGACTTCCGTGCTTTCTATTTACGAAGAGAATATCCCGAAAGTAAGATTAAAAGAGCATTACAGATGCCGCCCCAGAATCATTGAATTTTGTAACCATCAATATTACGATAATGAATTAATCCCGTTTACGAGTGAAGAGGAATCGGATATCTCAATCCGGCTTCACTATACATCTGCAGGCAATCATATGAGAAGAGTGACTCTGGAAGGAAAGCAAGGCAGCTTTAATCATCGGGAGATTGAAGCATTCAGAGAAGAGATATTACAAGAACTTCAGTTGCAAAATATCCCAAATGAAGATATCGGCTTTACAACGCCTTATCGGCTACAGGTGACAGAAGCGAATCTGATATTGGATGACAATATTGAAATGGATACCGTTCATAAGTATCAAGGACGTGAGAAACCGGTCATGGTCTTGTCTACCGTTCTAGATCAAACTAGAAACGGGCAAATAGGCAAAAAGTTTGTCGAGAATCCTCAATTGGTCAACGTAGCGGTCTCCAGAGCTCAGAAGCAATTTATTCTGGTCACTGACCACCAATTGTTTCGAACCTCCCGAAAAGATATCGGTAATTTAATCAGATATATAGAGTACAACACGCTCCACGAGCATATCACTCAAAGTGAGTTAGTCTCTGTGTTTGATCTGTTATATTCCGAGTATTCCGAAAAACTAAACGATTTGCAAAACCGTTTGTTCACAAAATTTAGATATAAATCTGAAAATATTATATGGCGGGTTTTAAGCGATCTGATTGAAGAAGACAAATACAAGTGCGTCATATTCGGAACCCAAGTATACCTTAAGGATCTCATACGCGAGACCGGTCATCTGAGCGAGTCGGAGACAACCTATATTAAGCATAGAGCGTCTTTTGATTTTGTTTTTTATGATGCTATCAACAAGCAGCCCCTGCTCGCTCTTGAGGTTGATGGTTTCGCTTCCCATAGAAACAATCCGGATCAACTGGAGAGAGATAAGAAAAAAGATAGCATCTGCAAAAAAATCCAGTTGCCTTTATTAAGGCTGCCCACTACAGGATCTAATGAAATTGAGAAAATTCGAAGGAATCTGGATATGATCTTGTACAGCCAGGCTGATATCTAGGCAGAATCGTTGAAAAGCACGCCGATCGGCGTGCTTTCCCTCAATCTAATGCTATTTAACAAGCAGCTCCGTCAGAAGCTCCAGTTGCTTCGTCACCGCTATCGGATCATTTTGCAGGAACAAATCGTAATCGATGATCTCTACCTTATTATTCTTGACAGGCGCGAGGTTTGCCCATAGCCCCGTCCCTTGGAAGCTTTCGAAGGCGGCTTTGGTCTCTTCATTCGTAGCCACGATAAGACGATCGCCCACGAACTCGGGAATGACCTCGGCCGATACTTCCTTATAAGGCGGCGCTTGCTCCTTATTGTTGATCAGATCGCTCAATACCTTCTCATTCGGCTTTAAGCCCAAATACTTGTAAATGATGTTCCCGCCCATATTCTGATCTCTATAAATTCTGGGGGACTTCTCAAACACACTCATAATGGTAAACGATTCATCTGGAGAGAGGACTTCATTCACCTTCTGCTTGGAGACTGCAATCTTCTCTTCGAATTCCTTGATCCAATTCTCTGCCTCAGCTTGTTTTCCCAGAATGTCGCCCATCAGGGCAATGTCCTTGATTGGATCATAGTAAGGCTCAATGACGATGGTCGGCGCGATTTTAGAGAAGGCTTCATACCCGCCGCTCATCTCCACGTAAGCCTCGATCAGAATGATCAAATCCGGCTCAAGCTCGGTTATTTTCTCCAGACTCAGCGGCACGCCCAAATCCTCCATCCCCGTCGTATCGAGAGCCGGGTTTTGCAGAATGTAAGTAGAAGAGCCGAGCGGCCGTACGCCGAGCGCCAACAGCTGACCCACATGAAACGCGGTCACAATGCGTTGCGGCTGTTCTGGGATCTCCGTCTCGCCATGTAGATGCTTGAACGTTCTCATTGGAGCGGTCTGCTTCTCGCCTTCCGGCGACGCCGTTCCGTTCTCAGGCTGTGCGCTTTGCGTCGTCGTAGCTTGAGACGCAGGCGACGCCCCGTTATTCAAGTTGTTTGCTTGGCTTCCGCCAGTCTGACATGCGCTAATCAACAAGGTCAAGCATAACAGCATGGCTGCGGCCATAGATGGTCTCGTGTTCCTAAGCATATCTAGTTGTACCTCTCCCTTTTGATGATATTGATTTTCATTATCAATATCACTATAGAGGAAGCGATTTTTAGGAACAATGGAAAATGTTGAACTCGATAATGGATTATGTTGAACCTGTTGTTCCTTTAATATCTTCTTTCTGAATTGCGCCGGCGAAACGCCGGTCTGCTTCTTGAACAGGCGGCTGAAATAATAGACGTCCGAGTAGCCCACAGAAAGAGCGATGCTCTGCAAGCTGGATTCCGACGAGGCTAGCCGTTGTTTGGCCTGCTCGATGCGCACGTGGATTAAATAGTCGATCGGACTCGTCCCCACCTGAGCCTTGAATATTCTCGCGATGTAGCTGACGCTGCAAGCCAGCATGTCCGCCAGATCTTGAATGCCAATCGATTCCGGGTAATGCTCATCGATGTATCGCATCGCCGACATCACCATGTCGGGGGTTCCCTCTGCGGCTTCATTCACCGAAAGCTGCCGCAGAAGCTCATGCACAAATTCATAAAATAACGACTTTACCCTGAATTGATCCAACGTCTTCCCCTGCCGCCAAAGAAGCTCCATTCTGCGGACTTTTTCATACAAGGAAAAGGGCTCCGGCGGAGCCGCATGATAGATTGTCCGGAAAGGCCCCAGCTCTTCGGCCAACTGCCGCAGGGAGCTGCTTACCGGAAACGGAAGCATTGCCTTATAGAAAATCAAGTAGTAGGCAAACGGCTCCGCGGCGGTAACAATCTCCACGCTTGTTCCTTTGCCGCCATGCAGCAGGTGATAACGCCTTAGCCGGTTGGGCTCCCCGTCCAGCCATACGCAAGCGCTGCCTTGCGTAGCAAAAAGAAAAGCGCTGGAGGGCAGCAAAAAAGCATGTCTCCCCTCTTCGCTGACCCGCATCTGGTGACGAATATCCAAGACCCTGACAGCCGCCTGATTCCATAATAAAATATGCTCGTTCCAGTTCATGTTGTGTCCCTCGGTCAAGTCATATGTACATGTAACATAGAGACATTATAGCATCAAACTGCACGAGCCTTACTTCTTCAGCAATAAATAAACGAAATACGGTCCGCCGATCAACGCGACCATGATCCCTGCGGCAATCCCGTCCGGATCGACCAAATTGCGGCCGATCGTGTCCGCGAGCAGCAGCAGCCACCCGCCGAGTAGAACCGCAACGGGGATAAACAGCTGATTGCGCGGGCCGACCAGCGCCTTGGCCATATGCGGCGCCATCAAGCCGATAAAGGCGATTCCGCCCGTGACGGATACGGCGGACGCGGACGCGGCTACGGCGGCCAGAATCAGCACGAGTCGTTCTCTCTCAAGCTTCAGTCCGAGACCGATCGCCGACTCCTCGCCCATGCTGAGAAGATTGAGGCTGCGGGACTTATACAAGGTAAACGGGATCAGCAGGATCACCCAGGGCAGCAGCGCCCAGACAAACGGCCAATCCGCTCCCCATATATTGCCCGCGATCCATTTCGCGATAAAATCGACCTTCGACCGTTCCGCCGAAGAGATGATCACGATCATAACCCCGGACAGCGCCAGAGAGAAGCCCACTCCGACGAGAACCAGCCGGATCGGATCAAGCCCCTTCGTTCGACTGTAGGAGAATACATAGACGAGAACGGCCGTTGCCAACGCGCCAAGGAAGGCGACCAGCGGCAGCACGTAGACGAAGGTACCGGCGTCGATGGGAAAGTACAGGAAAAAGACGGCAATCGCCACCCCCGCGCCGGAATTGATGCCAATGAGCCCCGGGTCGGCCAGATCGTTGCGGGTAACGCTTTGCAGAATCGAGCCGGCCAGCGCAAGCGCCATCCCCGACAGCAGCGTAATGACGATTCTTGGCAAGCGGACGGAGAACATCACAAAGTCTTCTTTGAAGGTGCCGTGACCGAACAGGACGGGAAGCAGCCTGTCGAACGACAGGGAAGAATACCCGAGCCCCATGCCGGCCACCGCCGTTGCCGCGATCAGCCCCACGCTGACAAGCAGGATCAGGCGCTGTTTGCGAATGAGAGCGAACTGGTTCATGAGAGAGCTTTCCCTCCTCTGCGCACGACGAACAAGAAGAAAGGCAAGCCGAGCATTGCGACGATGGCGACCACAGGCGTCTCGTAAGGCGCGTTGATCGTTCGTCCCAGCGTATCGGCAAGCAGCATGAAGGTCGCTCCGATCAATGCCGAGAAGGGCAGAACGTGCCGATAATCGGTGCCCGCGATTTTGCGGACGATGTGCGGAATCATCAGCCCCACGAACGCCATATTCCCGACAAGAGCGACCGATGCGCCGGAAAGCACGATCACCAGAACGAACAGGACGGCCTTGACCAGTACCATTCTCTGACCCAATCCGGTCGCCACCTCGTCGCTCAGGTTCAGAATGCTCAACTGGTTGGACAGAAGCAGTGCGCCCGCAATGCCCAGCAGAATGACCGGCGCTATCGCCTGGATCTGTCCCCATGTCGTTCCGATCAAGCCGCCCGCGGTCCACATGGAGACGTCCTTGGATATTTTGAACAGAATACTGACGCCATCCGAGACGGCATAGAGGAACGCCGATACAGCCGCACCTGCCAGTACGATCCGAATCGGGGACAGACGGCCACGACGCGTGGAGCCGAGAGCGAGAACCAAAGCCGCTCCCAGCGCAGCGCCGAGGAAGCAGGCTGCCAGGATGCCGACATAGCTCAATCCCGGGAAAAATACGAAAGCCAGCGCAAGCGCCATATTCGCGCCGGAGGTCAGCCCCAGCAAGCCCGGATCGGCCAGCGGATTGCGGGTGACTCCCTGCATGATCGCGCCGGATACGGCCAACGCGGCGCCAATCAGCATCGCGGCCAGCTCGCGAGGCAGCCGCAGCTCGCGAAGGACGAGAATGCTCTCGTCCTTCGCGGCGGAAGTCAAGGCAAGCCATACGTCGCGCAGAGTAGTATCCGCGGCGCCGAACACCATCGACAGAACGAAGCACAACGCAAGCAGGATTGCGCAGCCAAGCAGCTTGCAGGCAACGGCGAATCGTCTTTTACTCATCATTGAACGCTCATCTGCTCCCCATCAGCCGAGGAAATGTTGAATGAAAAAGGCCAGCTGGTATTCCATGCTCAGCGGATCGTTGAAGTAAAAGGCTTTGGCATCCGCCTCGTATACGTGCTGATTCTGGACGGCGGGAAGATTTTTGTAGGTTTCCGTGTTCTGGAACGTGTTGTCTTCGTCCGCGTTTTTGCTGAAAATGACATAGTCGCCGGTATAGTCCTTCAGCACTTCCGTCGATACCGCGAAAAAGCCGTCCTTGCTTGTCGCTTCCTTGACCTTCTCCGGCATGTCCAGCCCGAATTGCTGGTACAAAATTTCGGTTCCCCGGCCGAAATTGTCGCCATAGACGTAGAGCTGCTTGTTGAAGGTTTCGATGACCGACACCGTCGCGTTCGCGCCGATCTTCGCCTTGATTTCTTCTCCGGCTTTTTTGCTTCGGGCATCGAAGTCCTCCACCCAGGCCTGGGCTTCCTTCTCCTTGTTCAGCAGCTTGCCGATCTCCAGCTGCTGCGCCTTGAAATCGAGCTTACCGTAGGTGTACGTCACCGTCGGGGCGATCTGCTTGAATTTATCGATGTTCTTGATATCCGACAATCCGATAATCAGGTCGGGATTCAGTTCAATAATCTTCTCGAGGCTTTCGTCGGATACGGCCTCCGCATCCTTCAGCCTGTCTGCGAAATTCGGATTGTCCTTGGACATTTCGTCTGCGCCGACCAGTGGCACGTCCAGCAGCATGACGTTTCCGGTCAGGAATCGGGTAAGCACAACGACGCGCTGCGGATGAGTCGGCACCTCTACAGGACCGCTCTCGGATTGATAAGTAAAGGTGGCGGATTCCGATGCAGCCGATCCCGACGGAGCGGCTGGAGCGGATTCGGCAGCGGGACTGCTTGCATTGCCGTTCTTGCTCGTTTGACTGCCGCCGCAAGCGCTCAGCAGAAGAACAAGAACCAGGACGAACGGAACGGACAACTTTTTCATAATAGGACTCTCTCCCTTTTAAGTGCGATGTGTCTCTGAAGATGAAAATCATTCTCATTTACTTAAACTATTATAGAGAGCCCTTCCGCCCCTATCCATGCCTTATTGTTCGAATAATGGCTTGGATTATTGGATGCTCGTAAACAGCGCAACCGCCCGTTGAAGCTGCAAGCGAATCGATACCGGGTTATACGGAACCCATTCATCCATCTCCAGATGATGGACTTGATTCCGCCGTACGGCGGGAAGCTCGTCCCAATAGACGGAGCTGAATATCGCCTCCGAATGCGCCGTGGAGCCTTTCACATCCGGAAACGCAATGACCAGCAGCCGATCTCCCGCATAATCCGCAAGCTCCGATAACGCGATGGGAATGGAATGCAATTGATCCCCAAGCCGCTCGATCTCCTGCTTGATTCTGGCCGGAGGCTGCAGTCCGAGCGATTGATACAGGACATATCCGACATTGCGCGTTCCGTAGACGAGCAAGCTCTCGGGCTTAACGACCAGAATCGTGATTGTCTCCTTCGCCGCTTGGCTTTGCTGTACCTTCGCACGCGCCGCCTGCTCCTCGCGCTCGAATTCGGACAGCCATTGCTCGGCCCGATCGCTTCGCTGAATCGCCTTGGCGATCAAGCGAAGATGCTCCTTCCAGCCGAGCTCCATCCAGGATATATCCACAACGGGCGCTACAGCCCGCAGATGCCCGGCATTCAGCCCGAAGTGATTCAGATGCAGGCTTGCCGCAATAATCAGCTCGATGCCGCTATCAAGCAGAACCGATCTCACTTGCTCGACAGAGCTGTCCGCATTCATGAACCTCATCGTTTGCGACGGTTGCACATCGGCTGTGCTTACATACTCGTTGTTGTCCGATAGGATGACGGCAGGCTCCACGCCAAGCAGCAGCAAATGGCTGGCGTACGGCGTCAGCCATACGGCCACGCGCTTGAAGGGGGTGCGTGGATAGGCCGAGGGCGATGCCCCCGTCTGTTGTTTAAAGCGGCGGCTTAAATAAAACTCGTCCTTGTAGCCGACCTTTAACGCGATCTCCCGGAGCGTGCCCGATCCGTGAAGCAGCAGCTCCATTGCCCGGTGAACGCGAAGCCGCGACAAGTATTCGTTCGGCGTGAAGCCTGTAAGCTGCTTGAAGAGAATGGAATAGTGGGATTGGCTGACGCCTGCAAGCTCAGCTAACTGCTCGCGCGTGATTTTGTCGCTGAAGTGGTTCTCCGCATAGGCAATGCTGCGTTCCATGGACAACTGCTCGCTGGACGCATATCTGGATTCCTGACGTTCGAGACACAGGAGAAGAATATGATGAAACACGATCTGATTCCGCACATGGCGAGCTTCATTCTCGGGAGAACGATGGACGTACAGCTCCTCCATATGGGCTACAATCGAAGGCTCATACGGGAAAAAATAAAGACTTGAATTGGCGGCTACCTCGCTTCTGCGCATCATCGCGTCCGACTGCTCGGGTCTCGCTTGCTCTCTGGTCCCGATGGCCAGCTTATAGACATGAAGAGGCTGCGCGGGATTCGCCAGCAGAGCGGCAGGGCTGTTCGCCGGGAGAAGGACGACGCTTCCTTCCGCAAGCTCGCAGCTTTGGTCGTCGGTCTTGAGGGTGCCCTGGCCGCCAGCTACCGCAATAAGCACGCTCACATTCTCGTTAATCCTGTACATAGGCAGGCTTGAGGTGCTGTACAACGAATGAATGCTGTCTGCCGTATATAATGGAAACCGGGACTCCGCCCATTCCGAATTCATACCGTTATTCATAGCCCATGCCTCCATTGCCATAAGAACAACTCTATCTATACTATAATGCCCCATTCCGATTGTTCAAGGACAAGGTTTTGCTCAGACTTCGACGACGCACCGAGAGTTGCAACCGCATTGGCCGTTAGTCGCCGTCATCGTTCCGGGTCTCTCCCGATTCCACTCACACAAAAACCCGACCTTTTCGCGGTCGGGTTTCTCGTGGCGGAGGCAAGCGGCTGCGCAAAGCCGCCGCCGCTTGCCTCCGTAATTTCGAAGTTATACTTGTTTGAATTCGATCCAGTCGATCTGCAGACCCGGCTTGACGAACTCCAATCTCAGCTCATACAGACCGGCTTCCAGCCCAACCTTCACAAGCTTCTGTCTGATCCATTTGCCTTCCGTTCCGTTCGTTTGAATGGTCGTCATCAATTGACCGTTCAGCAGCACGTTGCATGCGCTTTGCGCCAGCTCGGATTCCGTGGACATGATGTGGACGATGATCCGATACTCCCCGGCCTGATCCACCTTCAGCAAGGTCGGCCCGTCGGCGGCCGGCTTCACTTGCCCATTCTCGGAGATGGCCTTCGCCTGCTCTGCCGAAAGCGATGCATTGCCCTTGAAGGCTTCAATCTTCTCCTCAATGACCTGCTTTCTGGAGAAGACCGGCGCATGCATGATGAATCGGCAGATGTTCATGGCCGAACGCTGCAGCTCTCCTCGCGTTAACGTCCCCTTCTCCAGCGACTCCAGCGTGTTGTCGTCCCAGCCGTTGATCTCTGCGCCGTAGTTCGGAACGACCATATACAGATCGTTTTGTGCGCGAACCATCCAGTTCGTATACTTCCGATCCGCCGCGCCCCCATGGACAACATCGTTCATGATCGCCCACCAGTCGGTCATCACAATGCCCGTAAAGCCCCATTCTCCGCGCAGAATCGTCGTGTTGAGATCGTAATTGGAAGCCGCCCAATGCCCGTTGACGGGATTGTAGGAGGTCATGATCGAATTAGCGCCGCCCTGCTTCACCGCGATCTCGAAGCCCTTCAAATAAATTTCCCGAAGAGCGCGTTCGGATACGACCGCGTCCACCTTGCTGCGATGCTTCTCCTGATTGTTGCAGGCAAAATGCTTCAGCGTAGCGTTGGAGCCGCCCTTCATGATGCCTCTCGTGCATGCCGCGGCGAATTCCCCCGAGATCAGCGGATCTTCGGAGAAATACTCGAAGTTGCGGCCGTTAAGGGGACTGCGCCGGATGTTCAGGCCGGGCCCGAGCAGGGCGTCCACTTGATTGCTTAACAATTCCCGGCCTTCCATAACATACAGCTCTTCGACCAAATCCGGATTCCAGGTTGCGGCAAGCAGCGTCCCGATGGCCACTTGGGTCGCCTTCTGACCGCTGTCCATCCGAATGCCGGACGGTCCGTCCGCCGTGCAGGCAACCGGAATGCCGTACTTGAACAAGCTGTCGCTTACGCCGCCGAACGCCGAAGCCGTACCCGGCGTGACCAACGGGCTGCTCATGCCCTCTCCCCTGACAATCGCAGCCAGCTCTTGATCGTCGAGCTGGGCGATAAAGGCCTCCATGCTCACTTTGCCGTCATGCACGTCTCTTAACCGGTGGCCTTGATCGCCGGTTTGCTTCAAGGTCTCGGGAAGATTGCTCTCGATCCGTTCCGCTAGAGAAATCTTCCGCTTGGGCGTTTCCTCGAAGACGAGCTCATACGTGCCCTCGGCCTTGCGAGCCCCCGGCTTCATTCTCGTAAAGCTTTCGGTCGGCGCAAGCGCTTCTTGCAGCCGCTCGACGACTTGCAAGGCTTCCACGACATAGCCGCTTTGTCCCTGAATACCGATCTCCGCAACGTTTTTGACACTTGTCCCTACATACAAGCGGTAGGCGCCTGCCTCCAGCACATAGGTCGAAGGACAGCCTGTCACGCCGGCGTCGTCATAGGAGGCCATGGAGCGAGCGGGGAAGCTCACGGTCAGAAGCTGCGATTCCCCCGGCTGAAGAACTCGGGTCTTCCCGAATGCCGCCAGAGCTTTGGCCGGCTGCCCCAGCATCCCTTGCGGCGCTTCGTAGTAGACCTGCACGACCTCCTTGCCCGCATAGAGAGCTCCCGTATTCGTTACGTTTACATCAATCTCGACGTACTCCTGTCCTTCGCGGGTCGTTAGTCTGGCTTCCTCAGGCTCAAGCTGAAACTCGGTATACGAGATGCCGAAGCCGAATTCATACTGGACTTTATCCGGGCAGAATGTCTCGAAATACCGATAGCCCACATAGATATCTTCCTGATACAGGTTCTTGAACTCATTGCCGTAATTGCGGGTCGATGGGTAATCCTCGATGGAATAGGCGATCGTGTCCGTCAGCTTGCCGCTCGGCGTAACGTCACCCGCCAGAACGTCGGCGATCGCATTGCCTCCCTCCATGCCGCCCTGCCAAGAGTAAATGGCGGACGAGATCGGATGGGCAAAGCCCTCATCGTTCATCCAGCTCATATCGATGATGTTCGAGACGTTCAGCACGACAACGGTTTGTTCGAAAAAAGCCGTAACCTGCTTCAGCATCGCGATTTCGTCCGCCGTGAGCTTGTAGCTTCCCGGCTCGTCGGCATTGTCCTGATCCTCTCCCGCCGTGCGTCCGATCACGACGATGGCCTTGCCCGATTGGCTTCTTGCCCGCGCCACCTGCTCATCGGTTAACGGCATTTCCTTCTGATGCCACGGTTCTGCCGCCCAGCCGCCTCCGCCGTTGTCGAAAGGATTTTGCTCAATCCATTTTTCGTAGACGGCCGCCAGCTCTTCATTGATTTTCAGGTTCTTTTTGCTGCGCAGACCGTCCAGCAGATTGGTCGTATAGGCCACGTGGACGCTTCCGCCCGAGCCTGTTCCGCTCCTATAATAGTTCACTTGGGTTCTGCCGAATATCGATACGGTCTCGCCGTCTCGAAGCGGAAGCACCCGATCTGTATTCTTCAACAATACCGCGCCCTCCGCGGCTACCGTCCGACTAAATTCAGCAAATCCTGCCAATGGGACACCCAGATTCTGAGTACTCAAGTTGTTTCCTCCCGTTTGTCGTTTCCCTGTGACTTCAATGACCTTTAAAGAATAAAAGATATAGGTCCAATATACAAGCAACAACGCTTGAATCAGACAACCCCGCAAGAGACGCTGCGGGGTTGCCGGTCAACATCTTACATATTTGCGTTTGAAGCCGAGCTGCCCTTTATCCACTGCCTTACGGATATTGTCGGAGGCGAGCAGGAGCTTGCTTTTGGCCTTGCCTCGCTGGACTTCGACGGGGCCGATTGCCTCTGCGGTCTCGACCGCCTTCTTATGAAGCGGCACATAGGATACCGCTACGGTGTAAACAAAATTGTTCATTGCATATTTCGTTCGCTCGGGAGAGTCGTGAATCGTGTTTGCCACTTGCTCAAGCATTTTGGCCAGTTTACTTTCGGAGAACTCGGCGTCCGGCCGATTTCCGAGCAGCCAGCAGTAACAGCTCCAGCCTGCCGACATTCTCAGCTCTTCTCCGCTGGCAATCCATTTGTCGGCAACCTGCTGGGCAATGTCCGCCTCGGCTAGGGTCACCGCAACTACAAAGTCGGACAGCATATAGAAATACGCGGAATCGATCCAACGGTCGAAATCCGCTTCAGTCATCGCGTTCGGATCGGCAATGACGCCGGCAAAGTACATGGCGTCGTAGTTCCCTGTAGCATAAAGCTGCTCAGCCAGCGGCTGATTTCTCTTGATTATTTTGGCGATGGGCTTCATTGCTCCGGTAGCTACGCCAAAAACCGGCTCGCTCGCGCCGTTGGACAGGTAGATTTTCTTGGTTCGTTCCTTCCCGAGAGCTTCAAGCTCCTGCATCACCATTTCTACATTCATGGCTCACACTTCCTCGCGCTAGGGTATGTCAAAAGAATAGCATTGCCGTTAGGGTCCTGCAAATCCAAGTACCCGCGACGACGAGCAATACCCAGGAGGATGCTGCAACCGGCGAATATCAACTCTGCGAAACGTCGTGGCGTCAGCGCTTATTTATAGATAATAACTATTAAATATATAATTTATATATCTTTAACATATAAGCATTCTTAACCTATACTGAGCTTACAAAACCTTGAAGGAGCTGAAGGACATGGAGCAAAACACCTCAACGAACCACTGGAACTCCGAGGCTTATGACAGCAAGCTGGACTTTGTATCCAAATTGGGCGGAGGCGTAATGGAGCTGCTTGCGCCCAAGCCGGGAGAGCGAATTCTCGATTATGGCTGCGGAACCGGAGATTTGACCATACAGCTCGCGGATGCGGGAGCAGCTCCGGTAGGAATCGATCTTTCCGCCGACATGATTACGCGAGCCAGGCAGAAGTTCCCCGGCATCGACTTTCAGATCGCCGACGGACTGCAATACCGTACGGATCATCCGTTCGATGCGGTATTCTCGAATGCCGCGCTCCATTGGATGCCGCAAGCGGAGGCGGCAGCGAAAGCCGTATGGCACGCGCTTAAGGGCGGCGGCCGATTTGTCGCCGAATTCGGCGGGCACGGCAACGTCGCAGCGATCACCGCGGCCATCTCCCGCGCTTTGGAGAAGCACGGTTACGATCCGGCGGGGCGCAGCCCCTGGTACTTCCCGACCCTCGGGGAATACTCGGCTCTGTTGGAACGAATCGGCTTCCGCGTGACCTTCGCCCAGCACTTTGATCGTCCGACTCCACTTAAAGGCGACAGCGGATTGGCGGATTGGCTCGATATGTTCTCCGACGATTTTTTCGGCGATATCGCCTCATCCGACAAGAAAGCTTCAATCTACCGCACTATTATGGAAGAAGCCGCGCCAACGCTTTATCGGGACGGCGGTTGGTTCGCGGATTACAAGCGGCTGCGAATTGCGGCCGTGAAGCCTTAAGACGGTTGTCGGGGGTACAAATTCCGGCGCAAGCGACATACAAAATCCCGGCATCCGATTCGGATCGGCTACCGGGATGACTGTTGTTCTGGAGCGGATTCGTCCCGCATCGCGCCCCGTGGTTATAGATTGGATGTGACGCGACAATTCTAGAATGATTTTAACAGCAGTTCAAGAATTTGTTTCGCTTGCTTGCGGGCTTCCGCTGGATCATCGGATTCGGCAATTCCGATCGCGGCCTCGGTGATGGCTCCAAATAGAATGTATGCCAGCATAGGAATCGACTTGTTCCTGATATCTCCAGAGTTCACGAGCTCCTGCAGCAACAAGGTCGACAAGCCGATTACGCTGTTCTTTTCTTTCTCTCTCCAATCTGCCCATCCCAGTACGACCGGCGCTTCCTGCAGCACGATTTGACGGTATGCCGGCTGAATACACCCCTCCAAGTAAACTTCCAAGGCTGTCAGGGCTCTTTCCCAAGGATCAACCATGGGTTCGATCGTTCTCGTAATTCGCCCTACCATTTCGTCAAGAAACTGATCTACGACTTGTTCGAAGATCGCTCTCTTGTCCTTGAAATTGTAATAAAAGGCTCCTTTCGTCAGTTGTTCCTGCTTAACGATTTCATCAATCGAAGTTTTCGCGTATCCAAACTCGGTAAAGAGCAGTTCGGCTCGACGAAGCAGCGCCGCTCTAGTAGATTCGGCCTGTACTTGCTTAGGGATTTGTCTATTCATATGACCATTATAGCGTGAAGCACGCCGCTTAGAAAGCGTTCTCCCCGTATAACATACTCTCGGTATTGCCAACATACTGAGAGTATGTTACATTGATTGCATCGAAAACGACAGGGGGCTCACTAATGAAAAAAGCTCAGGTTAATGCCGGGATCATCCATTACCGCGATATGGGCAGAGGCCAAGCCATCGTGTTCCTGCATGGCACGTTAAGTAACGGAAACACATGGAGAAAGGTTTTGCCGCTTCTTGCCGAACGGTTTCGTTGTGTTGTTCCCGACTTACCGCTAGGCGGGCACTCCGCCCGCCTTGTTCCTTCAGCGGATTTATCCCCGAAAGGTATAGCGGTCATGCTTAAAGAATTTCTGGATTCACTAGAATTGGATAAAGTAATTCTCGTAGGCAACGACACCGGCGGAGCCTATGCGCAGGTTTTTGCGACGATGTACCCCGGTTCCCTTAGTCGATTGGTGCTTTGCAATACCGACGCATTCGAGATTTTTCCCCCGAAGGCGTTTGCGCTTCTACAATCGGGCGTGAAAATTCCGGGCTTCACCTGGCTCATGGCCCAGCTGTTTCGGTATAAATCTCTACTAAAAACCTCTCTTGTACTGGGCTTACTCTCCCATCGCTTGACGAAGGATCAATTGTCCGATCTATATGTTCGTCACTTTATTCGGAATAGCGGAGTTCGCGCAGATTTCGTCAAAGTCGTGAAGGGTTGGTCGCCGGAGTATACCTTGTTGGCTGCCAAAAATTTAGAAAATTTCCGGCAACCCGTCCTAATTCTATGGGGAGCCGATGATCGAAAGCTGTTCCCGCTAGAATTGGGCCGACGCTTACATGCCCTTTTCCCGAATGCATCCTTCAAGCTGGTCCCAGACTCCCTTACCTACGTTCAAGAGGATCAGCCTGAGACTTTCGCATATGAGCTTATTCACTTCTGCAGCAGTTCGGCGAAACAAACCGATTTCGCGTGAATCCATCAGGTCGGCCGATCGGCATAAGTCTCGGACCCTGCCTCCGTTTCTCCAGTAAGAAACAAAAACACTGACTAAGAAGGTCAGTGTTTTAACGGACAACCTGCGCTTGCCCTAGGCCGTCGCCTCTATCCAGTCCCTGACGACTTGCGCAAGGGCTTCCTTTCCGGCCTTAATGTCCTTCGTCTCCGCGAATTTGATCGTCGCCCTGTCCGGGGCCAAGAAGGTCAACAGCCCCGTTGCGTCCTGGAAGCGGAACTCCTGTTCCTCGTCCGATGGAACCTTCGCGCCGCGATGAAAGATGAGCAGAAAGAAGTCTTTGGCGCGCAAATTCATCGTGACCCGATCCTCCCCGTTCGCGCAGAAGCTGGGAGCGTTCCATTTGATCCGCTCAGTAAGCCTGTTGTCGGCGCCAAGCACGATTTGCCGCACGGTCTCGATGTCCTTTTTCAAGGGATGCTCCAGTCGGTTCATGAATTCCTCGACCTGTCGATGTCCGGAAGGCTTCATTGCGGCATCCCGCTCATGTCCATGTAAAGCACGTTCCACCGGTGGCCATCCAGGTCTGCGAACCCCGCTCCGTACAGCCAGCCGTTATCCTTGGGCCTGCCGAAGACGACGGCTCCCGCTTCCTCGGCCTTTCGCACCAGCTCGTCCACTTCCTCCTTGCTCTGCGCATCGATGGAGATCAGCATTTCCGTCCCGCGCGTCGTGTCCGATACCTCGTTGCCCGCGAAGCCTCTGAAGGCAGCCTCCGGGAACAGCATCACCAGAATTCCTTTCTCTCCAATGACCAGGCCCGCAGCCTCGTCGCTGCCTTCATGTCGCGGATGGAACGCGAAGCCCAGCTTGGCGAAGAACTCTCTGGATTTGGCCAGATCCTTCACCGGCAGATTGATCCACAGCTCTTTGGTCATCCTTGATTCCCCTTTATATTAGAATCGTCTTCATGCGTCTCCAGGCTAGGAGAAAAACAATCGACGGACGCTTTCCTTCCTCAGCCATAAGCCTCCCCATACGAGTACAGCCACATACACGGGAAACAGCGTATGGGTGAACAGCGGAGAATCCAGCCTCACATGAGTCGCGATCGCCCCGCCCAA
Source organism: Cohnella boryungensis (assembly GCF_042651945.1). NCBI lineage: Bacteria > Bacillati > Bacillota > Bacilli > Caryophanales > Paenibacillaceae > Cohnella > Cohnella boryungensis. The sequence goes on from NZ_JBHSED010000038.1 coordinate 93,452, forward strand.
ATAGCCGGTCAGCAACACAGCGCCAAGGAAGGCCGTCCTCGAAAAGGCATAGAGTAGAGTCGAGATCAACCCGATGATCCCGATCGCCGCGAGATGATGCTCCGCATAGCCGAGCTCCAATGTGCTTTCCACCACGACGGCGGGCTTGAACAGCTTCCCGACGCTGTCGAACAGCATGAACGCGATGGCCGCCCCGCTCAGAATTCCTGCCGCCCACGTTCTCGTTTTCGTTTGCTCCATCCGATAAGCCACCCTTTGTCCAGTTTTGTTGCCTCCATCATAACACAGAACTTAAAGCCATATTTCTTACCGATTGCCCTTCTAACCCGGGCAAGGGCCGCGAATCCGGATTCGCGGCCCTTGCTTCTTATATTCTGTGCGGGGTTAGCGCTTCTCAGCCAATCGCGGATCGTTCAGGGCCGTACAGGCCATCACGAAGGCTCCAACGCCATGAAGATCGTTACGGCTCGTAGGCCGGGTAACGTAGTTCTCATAGTCTCCGGCGGAGGTTCCGATGCAGATATCCGGTAATACGACGCCCCCTTGATCATCCACAATCAGCTTGCCGACCAGGCCTTCATAGCCCTTAAGCGCCGCGTGTAAGCAATCTCGCTCCACAACGTTCTGTTGAACGGCTTTGGCAATCGCGTATACGAACAGGCTTGAGCAGGACGTTTCCAGCCAATTATCAAGCAGATGGCCTTTATCCACCACCTGATACCATAGCCCGCTTTTCTCGTCCTGATAGCGGATGAGGGCATGGATGAACGCTTTCTGCACACCCTCCAGCTCAGTTCGGTCGGGATGCCCGCAGGGCAGCAGATCGAGAAATTCCGCCAGAGCGAGCCCGTACCACCCGAGCGCCCTTCCCCACAGTTCCGGCGAGCAGCCCGTCCGGGCATCCGCCCAGGACATTCGCCGCGTTTCGTCCCACGCATGGAAGAGAAGGCCCGTGCGCTCATCCCTCATTGCTTTACGCATCAGCCGCTCCTGATGGATCGCCATTCCGATCAGGCTGTCCTCCCCATAAGCAGCCGCATATTTTAAGGCGAAGACGCCCCCCATATAGAGTCCGTCCAGCCACATCTGTCCCGGGTATTTGTCCTTATGCCAGAAGCCGCCCTCGGACGTTCTATTCAAGGTGGCGTACAATGCCCGCAGCTTGTCCGCGGCTATTCGATATTTCCGCAGCCCAGTACGCTTCTCCAGTCGAAACAGCAGCAAGCCGGCCTGGATGGCATCAAGCTCGTCCCTCGCAAAATAAAAATTGCCGTAATCATCCACCAGCCCGTCGACGTATTCCTGGATATATCGGTCGTATCGAAGCTCCTCTCCCGCTTCTTGCAACTGCTCCATCCCGCAGAGGAAGACGCCTTGGTGATAGTGCCAGCGGCGAGCCGGGGGCAGCTCCCCGGGAGCGTATTGCTTCATAAGCGTGTCGCACGCGGCCGTCGCCCATTCCAGGGGACTTCGTCCGCCCTGTTGCATGCTTGACATGGCTAATCCCTCTCCTCTCTCTATGCCTATCCTTTAATCGATCCCAGCAGCGCGCCCTTCGCAAAATGCTTCTGCAAGAAAGGGTACACGAGCAAGATCGGAAGCGTCGCGACCACGATGACCGCCATCTTCACGGTTTGATCCGGCGGCGGCACCGTGGCGTCCAGACTGGAGCTATATTCCATCCCGCTGGCCAGCACCACGATCTGCCTCAGCAGCACCTGGATCGGCCACTTATCGCTGCTGTCCAAATAGAGAATGGCATTCAGATAGGTGTTCCAATAGGTCACCGCGTAGAACAGGGAGATTGTGGCGATGACGGGCATGGAAAGCGGAAGCACAATTCGGAAGAAAATCCCGAAATCGTTGCAGCCGTCGATCTTGGCCGATTCCTCCAGTCCCTCCGGGATGTTCTGGAAGAAGTTTTTGAGAATGATCAGGTTGAAGGCGCTAATCGCGATAGGCAGAATAAGCGCCGCGTAGCTGTCGATCAGATGCAATTCCTTCACGACCAGGAAGGTCGGGATCAGCCCGCCGTTGAACAGCATCGTGAATACGACGGCGAACATAATTGCCTTTCTTCCGTCCAGATCCTTGCGCGACAAGCCGTAAGCCATCATCGAGGAAATCAGCATGCTGAACAGCGTGCCGATCAGCGTGACGAGCACAGACACGGCCATCGCCCGGAATATCGTGTTCGTCGAAAATATAAACTTGTACGCGTCCAGACTCCACACCTTCGGAATAAGCACGAACTTATTGACCGCCAGCTCCGCGCTTGTCGTGAACGATCCCCCGATCACATGAACGAACGGCAGGAACGACGCCAGGGCGATCGCCGAAAGCAGCATATAATTAAAGGTCGTGAACAGCTTACCGCCGATTGTACGATCCTCTACCATTTGTTGGCCTCCTATCCGAGCTAGTAAACGCCATCCTCGCCCATTTTGCGGGCCAGCCGATTGGCCGCCATGACCAGCGCCAGCCCGATGAAGGATTTGAAAAATCCGATCGCCGCGCTATAGCTGTACTGTCCCTGTCTTAATCCCGCCGTGTAGACGTAGGTATCGATAATTTCGGCTACGTCGCGGTTCATCGAATTGAGCAGCAAATACACATGCTCGAAGCCCAGCTCCAGCACATCTCCGATTTTCAAGATCAACAGAACAATAATGACGCTTCGGATCGCCGGCAGCGTAATATGCCAGATTTGTCTGAACCGGCCGGCTCCGTCGATTCTAGCCGCTTCATACTGCTCCACATCCACGGACGCGATGGCCGCCAGATAGATAATCGTCCCCCAGCCCGCCTCTCTCCAGATGACCTGAAGGATGTACATTGGCCTGAACCAGTCCGAGCTGAGCAGGAAATTGATTTTCTGGAACCCGAAATAAGCGATCAGCTCATTGATGATGCCCCCATCCATCGTCAGCATGACGTAGCTGATGGAAGCGATAATTACCCACGACATAAAGTGCGGAATATAGATCAAGGTTTGAACCGTGCGCTTGAACGCCGCTGCGCGCACTTCGTTCAAGAGCAGCGCCAGCAGAATCGGAATCGGGAAAAAGAACACCAGGTTCATTCCGAACAAAATTAACGTATTGCTGAGGATTTGAAGGAAATCCGGCTCCGCGAACAGCCTTTCGAAATGCTTGAGCCCTACCCAATCGCTCCCGGAGATTCCCTTATAGGGCTTAAAATCCTGAAACGAGATGACCAAGCCGTACATCGGCGCATACTTGAAGATCAGAAAATACAAAATGCCGGGGAAGATCATGACGTACAGCCATTTGTTTCTCTTCAGCCTTCTGCTCAGCTCGCTGCCGCGAGACTTTCGTCTGATCGGCATCGGCAGCCTTCCCGGTTGAACGCCCGCTTCCTGCATAGGATGCATCCTTTCCGCAATTGAGGTGGGAGGAAGAGGGCTTTCCCTGCCCGATGGACGGGGAAAGCCTTTCTCCGAATCGAATCAAGCTACGGGCTATCGGTTCTTATTGGCGGTACGCCGCATTAAACTCCTCGATAATCTTGCCGCCTCCTCGCTTATTCCAGTCGTCGATCATCGCTTTGAAGCCCGTCTCGTCGATCGTTCCGTACATATATTTGTAGGTTGCGTCTTTGATCAAGTCCTGAAGCTGAACGCCCTGAGACGTGAAGGTCGGAGAATCCAGGGCCGCAGTCGGGTCCTGAATGGCGATCTTCTCGTTCTCGACAATCCATTGCTCCGCATGAATTCTCGCTTCCAGCGTGTGGTAGGGAACCAGCATGCCGTTCGTTTCCGGCTCGCCGATCGCGCTATCCTTGAAGCCTTTCACTTCTCGCTCGATCTTCTCCTTGTCGTCCAACTCCTTCGCTTTGCCGTCCACGACCTCATAGTGCTGGCCTTCAATCCCCCAGAACATCGTCGTGGACACTTCAGGAGTCATAAGCTTATCGAAGAATGCCAATATTTTTTTGAGCTCCGCTTCATCCTTGATCGCCGATTTGGGGAACAGCACGACGTTGTTGTAGCCCGGAATCGACCAGGTGTAGGCTTGACCGTTCGGTCCTTTGATCAAAGCGTGCGTGTCCACCACCGCTTCGGGCGCATTCTTGATCAGATCCTTCTGCAGGGAGTTGACATCCTGCATATTACCGATATAAATGCCGGCCTTCCCGCTGGTAAACAGGTTGGTCTGATCGGTTTTGCTCGTGGCGGCAAAGTCCTTGTTCATGTAGCCGCCGTCGCGGAGCTTCTTCATATAGTTCATCGTGTCAATGTACGCAGGGAACATGAACTCAGGATTGAGCTTGCCGTCCTGCTCCCCCCAGTTGTTCGGCGTTCCGAACCACGAGGAGACCGTCTTGAAGGCGCCGTAGATCAGATCGTTACGGTCCGCCAAACCGATCGTGTCCGGCTGGTTGTTGCCGTCCGGGTCCTTCTCCGTAAATTGCTTGGCCATCTCGAACAGATCATCCACCGTCTCGGGCGCTTTAAGCCCGAGCTTATCCGCCCAGTCCTTCCGGTAGATGATCCCTTGCCGGGCCAGCGGTCTTCCGACATATAAGCTGTAGAGCTTGCCGTCCACCTTCGTATTGTTCAGCACGAATTCCTTCATCTTGCTCAGATTCGGATACTCGCTCATGTAAGGCCCGATCTCCCAGAACTGACCTTCGCGGATCGCATCCTTCATCAGCAGGAACGTCGATTGATTTTTAAGATAAGTCACCTGTGGCAGCGATCCTGTCGCGAATGAAGCGTTCAGCTTCTCCTCGTACGTGTCTGCAGGGAAAAACTGATAGGTCAACTCGGTGTTGGTCAATTGCTCGATCACCTTCTCTACCGTATCCGGCGGAGTTTCGGCAATATTCAGCGGCAGCATGATCGTAATTCGGGTCGGCGGCTCCGCCTCCGGCGACGCCGATGCGGATTCCGCGGCTGGCGATTCTCCCGGAAGGCTCCCGGACGGAGAGGCGGCAGGCTTCTCCTTGTTGTTGCCCGAGCAGGCCGACAGCAGCAGGGTTGCGGCCAACATCACGCTAAGTAACACCGATACGCTTTTCTTCTTCATTCCGTACTGACCTCCCAATTGGAATCGTGTCTTGCACTTCCGACGATAGAGAGGATTCGAAATTACGTATACAATCATTTGCTCACATCGCCCTGGCGCGCCTGGCGATCTGATGAAATGATTATGGGGAACTCCCCCTCAACAAGCAAAAACGCCTTCGGCGTCCTCCGACAGCCGGAGAAGCTTTGCGGAGACGATTCAGAGAAGGATAAGCGTGAAACTTATAAAGCCTGTATCGTCAAGTAAAAACGGCTTCGCCCGCCTTCGGCACGGCGGCACACGTTTTGTATCGCGCGATCAGATGAGGATAAAAGAGGTTTGAATCTTTTACTTTCGGATCGTTCAAGAAAAAGACGCTACGGGCTTGCGCCCGTAACGTCGTTATCGAAATAGTCGTTCGTATATTCGGCGATGATCTTGCTCCCGCCGTTTCTCTTCCATCGTTCGATCTCCTGCCGGAAGCCTTCTTCGTCCAATTGGCCTAAGATGTAATTGTAGGTTGCATCCGAAATAATCTTGTACAGCTCTACATTTTTCTCGTCCGCGGTGTCCGACTTCAGTCCGACCGTCGGATCGCGCACGATAAAGCTTTCGTTGTCCTCGCTCAGCCGTTCGGCCGTCTCGCTTAAGCTGTCTTGCTTGACCACCTTCATGATGTTCGGATTGCTGAGATCCGCGATCATCAGCGTATAGATGACGCTCAGCTCGTTCGCTCTCAGCTCCTTGCTCTCTTCCGGCAGAATAACCCGATCGCCTTCCGTCTGGTAATGGCGTCCTTCGAAGCCGTACTTCATCAGATTCGCGACATCCTTCTCCATGGACCGATCGAAGAAGCGAAGGACCTCCAGAAGCTCATCTTCTGTTTTAATGGCTTTCTTGGAGAACAGGTAAAGGCCGTTATAATTCGGGATCGACCAGATCTTATAGCCCTGAGGCCCTTTGATCCGGTTGATCAGGGCAAATCTGGCCTGCGGATTGATCAATTGGGCCGCATCCGCCAGCCGCTGGACGTCCAGCATGCTTCCCATGTAGACGCCCGCTTTGCCCCGGATGAATAAATCCCGCTGAACCTCCTTGCTCGTCACGGCGAAATCCTGATTCATGATTTTCTCCTCATACAGCTTGCGCATGAAGTTCATCGTCTCCAGATACTCGGGGGTTTCAAACTCGGGGACAAGCCTCTTCCCCGTCACTCTCCAATTGTTCGGCGTTCCGAAGTACGAGCTCAGCGTCTTGAAGACCCCGAAGATCAGATCGTTTCGGTCCGCAATCCCGATCGTATCGTCGATACCGTTGCCATCCGGGTCCTCGTAAGTAAACGCTCTCATGACCTTGTACAGCTCGTCAATCGTCTCCGGCTTGTGCCTCCTCAGCTTCTCCAGCCAATCCTCGCGAATAATAATGCCTTGGCGGGACGACAGGCGTTCCGTATACAGTCCGTATATCTTGTCATCCAGCGCGGACTGGTTCAGAATCTCGCCGTTTAACGTATTCAGATTCGGGAAGCGCTCCAGATACGGGCCGATCTCCCAGAATGCTCCCGATCTTACGGAGTTTTTTACGACGTTGTAGTCTGTGTACTTGACGAAGGTCGCCTTCTTCAACGAATTCGTCATCAGGGACGTGTTCATCTTGTCCGAGTAGATCCCATCCGGCACCCACTTGATGTCCAGACGGGTGTCCGTCAGCCGTTCGATCTCCTTGATCAGCGCCGGGTCCGGCGCATGAGGAAAATGCAGCGGAGCCATAATGCTGACCAGCGGACGATCGTCGGCCGATTGTCCGGTTGTCGTCGGGCCCGCGCAGGAGGCCAGCGAGAGCGTTGCCAGCAGAGCGGCCGACATCACGCAGCCGAGCTTCAGCAGACCGTGCAGATTATTGGCTGCCATCGCGAATCCTCCTTGTACATGCTGGATTTATGCAGGAATCTAAGAAGATGATTATCGATGGAGCAGATGATTATTGTTCGGATTGTATCCGAGGCTTACAATAGAACTATCTTAGGACATAGGGTGTTGGCTTGTATGCGTTCATTCAGTTTCCTCACCAGGATGACGATCTTCGGATTTTTGCTAAGCACGCTTCCGGTTGTATTCATCGGCGTCTTCTCTTACATCACATCCTCCAACCAAATACAAAATCATGTAAATAAAGGAAATCTCCAGCTTCTCACGCAAATTAATGCCAATGTAGAACAAATTCTCACAACTGTCAATCACACCTTGAATCAGACGATCAACTCGACCGTTCTCAAGAAGGCGATGGTTACTCCGCTGACCGTGAACGATTTTATGCTCTACGACAACATCAGGAACGAGCTTCGCCACATGCAATCGTTCGATACGAAGGTCGAGGACGTCATCCTGGTGAACGAGCGTCAGAACTGGATGATTAAAAATTCCGGACTTTATCCGTTCGATCAATACGAGCATTACGACACGCTGAACGGCTTGGTGAAATCGGACGCTCTAGCCAACTGGATATTGACTCCGACCAGCTGGTTCTACAGCGAGGAGAACGCTTCGAACGTCATGTGCGAATACAGCATCAGCCTGGTCAAGAAGCTTCCCGTGAACGGCTTGGAGAAATACGGACTCGCCATCGCGAACATTCCGACCTGCAGCTTGCAGGAACTGCTGAATGCGAGCCCGGAACAGACCGATCGGATGATGGTCGTCGACGAGAATTATCGCATTCTTATTCATCCCGATCCTGCTCTCATCGGCAAACCGATCGCCGAATCCGGGTTTGCCGCCGTTGAGCAATTGCAGAGCTCGTCTGGACAAATCAAGACCGAAATCGATCAAAGCTCGTATTCCGTGACCTATTACCGCTCTTCGTTTAACGACTGGACCTATCTCTCCTATACTTCGATCGCTAGTCTGACGCAAGAGTCCGATAAGATCGGAAGGTATACGTTGTACGTTTGCCTGCTTCTGCTGCTGATTACGATGACGCTCGCCTGGCTCGGCTCGCGCCGGATGTATTCTCCGATTCAATCGCTGCTAAAGCAGGTCAGCGACAGCTTTCCGGGAATCGGCAGGAAAAGCTCGAACGAATTTCAAGTGATCGGCGAACAGCTGCGCAATCTGTTCCAATCCAAATCGCAGCTGGAGAAGGAAGTTCACCAGCATATCGGGCAGGTTCGAACGTATTTCCTGATCAAGGCGATTCAAGGCAACGTTAAGCTGAGCGAGCTGTCGGAGCAACTGCACAGATTCGGCTATGGCGAGCAGCTGGAGAAGTGGAGGACGATGGTCGTTCTGACGCTGCAGATCGATACGCTGGAGGGAACCCGTTACGAGAAGAGAGACATGGATTTGCTGCTGTTCGCGATCCATAACATTATTGAGGAGATGCTTCCTTTCCCTCGAAGGCTGACGCCGGTAACCCTCGACTCGACTATCGTGACGATACTGGGCAGCTCCAGCGAGGCCGACGGGGAATTCAACGCTTCCTTATATTCGGTGACCGAGCAATTGCAGCAGAACGTACAGCGCTATCTGGGCCTGCAAGCCAGCATCGGCATAAGTCTGACCTTCGATTCCTTTTCGAATCTGCCTGCGGCTTACCGGGAAGGGCTGGAGGCTTTGAAGCATCGCTTGAAGCTGGGCAAGGGAATTATAATTCAGTACGAGAACCTGAACTCAGGCAATCATTATTTGAACATGAATTACCCGACACTGGTGGAGAACGAGCTGATGGACGCGATCAAGCTTTGCGAGGCGGAGAAAGCGAAGGAGCTGCTGGCCCAGTTTCTCGTGCCCGTGTTCCATGCGGATTTGTCCCCGCAGGAGTGCCAGCTCCCGCTGGCGCGGCTGCTCAACAACCTGCTCATTGTCGTGCAGGAATCGGGCATTCGTCTGAATCAAATTCATCAGGCCAGAAGCTCCTTATACGAGGAGCTTCTGGAGCTCAATACCGCGCCCGAGATCGAGGACTGGTTCTGGACGATTGTCATCCATCCGATGATCCGGGTATTCCGGGACAGACAAGAGGCGCAATACCACAATATTTCCGAGAAGGTCATCGATCTGGTCCAGCATTACTACGACACCGATTTGACGCTGGAGGATTGCGCGGCGAGGCTGCATTACAACGCCAATTACTTGAGCAGCGTGTTTCGCAAGGAAACCCGCATCTCCTTCACCGAATACTTGACCTCTTACCGGTTCAACATGGCCAAGAAATGGCTAGCCGAATCGGATATGCCGATTAAGGATATCGCCGCGCGGCTGAGGTACACCAACCCGCAGAACTTCATCCGCTCCTTCCGCAAGCTAGAAGGCATGACTCCCGGCCAATACCGGGACAAGAAGACTGCGGGTGGATAAGAGAAGGCATAGCCGAATCAGAGGTCACGCATTGACATCGGTAATCGCCGGAATATGAATTTCTTTGACGCATGCGACTCTCGACAGGCTGACAATACACTTTACGATCGACACGATATCCTGTACCGGAATCCTTGTGCCGTCATATTCGGCAATCGCCCGTTCAGGACCTTCGTCATATGGAATTTCAGCCGCCAGCTCTCCCGGATTAATGCAGGTGACCGCAATGCCGTCCTGGCGCACATGCTCCCTTAAGGCGTTGGCAATGCCGCGCAGTCCGAACTTGGAGGCGACAAACGAGACTTGAGCGTTGTTCGTATGATCCAACCCGGCTGTCGAACCGATCAAAATCAACTTGCCCGCTTCCGATCGACGTAAATTAGGCAGCAGCACCTGGATGCATATAATCGTTGACGTGATATTAACATGGATGATATTGGCTATATCCGTTGGCTCGTCCTTCTCAAAATCATAATGGCTTTCGAAGCCTTCCTTCTCCCAAATGCCCACGTTGTACACCAGGACATCTATTTTTTCTTCCTGCAGGGCATTCGCAATCCGCCGCGAGGCATCCGGCTGCGCCAGATCTGCAGCGATCCAGGTCCGCTTGACGCCATCCTCGCGCGCCAAGCTGGCCGGCTTGCTTCTGGACACGATCCAGACCTGATCCCCCTGCTCGGGGAGCCCTTTGACAAAAGCATCTCCTAATCCCTTGCTCGCTCCAAAAATAATATAGTTCTTCATTCTATCTCCTTGTGTAATTCGATAATCGGATGCATCTTCAGGTCAATCCCACCAAAAATGCCAAATCTCTTGCTTCATTAAATAATCCGCATATTGCCCAATAGAATCGAAGGACTCCAGTACATATTGACAGAACATAAAATGCTCCTTGGCCAGCCCCAACGCCTCTGCCTCCGATGCAGGGAGCCGCTGGGCCCGAACCGCCCATGAGGACTCCGTTACGGCAAGCGGCACGATCCCGTAGGCGTCTTGCCAATGCTTGAACAGAACCGCCTGGTAGACGGGCTGCGGACATTCATTGTAGCCCCCCATCGGAATGATCAGCGGAGCATGAAAACTTTCATCCGGCTGGAGCGCAAGCAGCAGTGCGCCGTCCTCGGCACGGGAAGCAGCCCACTCGCTATCGATTGCGGGATACGCATACTTCGCCTCCACCCGCTGCTCGTCCAGCATCTCGTGTCCTTCCCATACAAGCGCATACGCCGCATAGATGCCGGCCTCGTCCTTGTCGTCCAGCTTTTTTTGTTCAGGAGGCAGCTCTACGTCGTGCAGATAAGCGCTTACGATGCTGCGCAGCGCATCCAGCTTCGACATGCTCTTGACCGACGCCAACTGCGTCCCGACAAATGCCGGCAGAGAATCTTCCTCCTCCAGCGCCTCCTCCATCATCTCCAAAATGTTGCTGCTGGACAGAACCAGCAGGGGCGTCCTTCCGTCTTGTCCTTCTAAGGGGAACGCCAAATCCTCAATGTCGCTTCTCGTACAGTTATACGGCTTAAGCAGCTCTGCGATTTCTTCCATGTCTGTTTCCTCCCCTATCTATTCTTTTCTGCAGAATACTCGTCTTTCGTTAATTAAAGGGAATGTACCATATTTCCGCATCGAACGAAAGAAACGTCCTATCCGCCGTACTCCTCTTCCGGATGTCCGAGTTTCGCACGTAAGGCAGCGCCTCGTCCTCCTGGTTCTCGGATCGATGCAAATAAGCGACGCGATGAAGCGCAACGGAGGTTTTGCCCGATCCGGCCACGCTCTGTATGATCAATTCGTCATGGACACCTTTCTCTCCATGGTCCATATTCACAGAAAGCGCCCGCAATTTACGCGGGCGTAATTGGATCAACATGTATTGAGGAAACTTTCGTGGTTTTTACACGTTGCCTGGTTAATTAAAGGCTACAGCGTATTTTCATTAGAATTCATCTAAGTCTATATCTAAATCAATGATTTTCTGTTCACCATCAATCGTTAATACTGTCTGAGTATAAAGTACTTTATCTTCAGGAAGTATATTTATCAGTTTGTCCTTATCGTAACTATATACTTCATTCTTATCTAATATCTTTTCGATACCGACAGAACTGACAACAAATTCTGGACGATTAGAGCGATCTCCGAGAACTGTAACAACCAAAGGATCGGTGTGGATGATCTCAATAGAGTTGTCCCCTGTATACACCAATTCTGTATGAACTTGAACTTTCGATACTTCTACTTTTTCGACTTTGACTTGAAGTGTAATTAGCCCGGATGAAACTTCCTTAATTATAATATTGTTCTCTTTGCTTTGACATCCGATTACTAAAAAAAGAAAAAAGCTTAAAATGATCATTCGTTTCATTTTTTTCAATCCTTTCTGCAAAAGCAAGAAATGAGACTCTGTTAACAGAGTCTCATATTATTAAAAGTTACGGAAATGATACGTTTGCAGTCAAAATCTGAGTCATGCCGAGGTCAGTGAATACCCTATTTGCTTTGGAGTAAAAATACCAAACATTGGTTACACCACCGCTAAGCACCCCATGAATCTGTCTCTTTTCGGGCGGTTCATTTGGTACTCTGGCATACACAGAACCTCCGCTATCTCCACCCGTAGTCTGATTATTGTCAACTTGAACCACATTCGTAAATGGCGTTTGACCGCTATCATACGAAGTCTGATAATCAGAATCAATTATGGTCCCACATGTCGGGCACTCGTTTTTCCTGCCGACAGCACACACATAGGTACCTACCGTATGGTCTTGATTCAGTACGTAGCTTACAATATTTACATTATCAGTATCAGTATTCTGGATTTGTGCACTTGCCCGATTTGCAGCGATTTGAATCGCAAGAATATCGGATTGTCCTCCATAATTTCTGTAAGCGGCTGTTCCCATACTGGATCCACCTTGAGTCCATGTACTAGCAAGCGCTCCGCAATGAGCAGCAGTAATCGTATAATATAGGTAAGTACCATTTGACTGTTGTTTTCTTGCGTTGAATGCTGAGCTGCATATTACATTAGAAGTTGGACTTGTTGGTCTATCAATACCTAGCCCACCTCTTAAATAGGTTGAATAATTAGTTCTAGTGTTGAAGGGCTCAGGCACATTGGGATTATAAATATATTCGACATGGTTCTTAGCAAAATCAGATAGACGACTCTCTATTTCATCAGTATATGCTAGGTCTTGGACGCCTATAATGACTTTATTCTTTTGAAGAGAAACACTTGAATCCGTAATAGGGAGATCTTTAAAAAGTGGCGTAAGTTCATTTTGAATACTCAGAAGCTCATCGTGATTGATACTCGCATTATAAAAACTCACGCGATCTGATAAAGAAAATGATTTCAACATTTGATCAGCTATGTAACTATTTTGTTCTAAATCGACAATTCCAATCTTTATTTTTCCATTGTCTTTATTATCAAGATAAAGACCTGCAAAGGACTTCCTCCAATCTTGGTTAATTTCTTTATTAGAAGTAATTATATTACCGATCTCTTCAGGATAGATCAATTTTCTCAAGTTTGAAGCCTCACCGAGTAGCGATTCACGTATATTCATTTCAGCAACCTCTTCATCACTCAATGAAAGACCATAAATATTTCTTGTATCCCGATACTCGGATTTAGAGTTGATATTACGCACATCAGAAATATTAGTATTGAAGCCAAGCTTCGCTCTTAGTCTCAGGCTTGCATTCAAATTTTCATCTCCGTCATTCGAGTCACCAAATACCGGTGCACTGGTTAAGAGTAAAACCAGCATGGCAACAAATAGAACTACCTTTTTCATTACATTTCCTCATTCTAATTTGTTTTATGAATCAAACTCAAATTAACCATTATCCCCCTCCTTTTTATATATTTGTAACATGTTGGAACATAAGTTAAAATGGACTTTAGTATGAATTTTCTTTCTATTTTTTAGGTTTATTCATTATATTGCTCATCTGTTACCTACTATTGCTTCTAGTTCTGCAACTTACAAGATTTTCACCCTAGACTCACCCGTTTCAGCTCTAAAAAACAAAAACCCCATAATTGAATTAAGGGGTTCAAACTCATGATGTCTGTTTGTGGGCAGTAAATGCTGAAGCACCCGGCAGTCTAAAACTTTATTTTCACCGAACATGAAGATGTGCGATTCCGCTGGAATCCCGCACCGGGTTACCGCTCCCCAGAAAATAGCGGCTGTATTCATGGAATATAAAAACCGCAGACCTCATATACAGAAGTCCTGCGGCATACGGACATACATTCCTATAATTTTGGCTTTCTAAATTACTAACATCACTTTGCAAGTTTCTCGACAGACGTGATGATTGCTGTAGACGTTGCGTTCTCCCAACCTACTTGTGCTGCTACTAAACGGAGGGGTACCATTGTGTTGCCGCTGTTTATTATAGCTGGGGTTACTAATGTCACCGATTCACTGTTTACTGTGGCGGTGTCTTTGCCGATTGTTAGGATGATATTCGCAGTGCCTTTGCTTGATCATGGCTCCCAGTTTCTCGAAAATCGCTCTCATCGGAACCAACCTGTTACCCTCGGAAGAGAGAACTGCCGATTGGGGGATAGGTGCTTATTTTAATATAGCTATATCTACGCAAAAAGGCAGTTTCTTCCTTTATATCGAACAACAGTTTAAACACTATTGAAATGCAAAAAAACGGCATCTCTGCCGTTTCGATTCGAACGATGATGGTGGGCTCTCAGGGATTCGAACCCTGGACCAATTGATTAAGAGTCAACTGCTCTGCCAGCTGAGCTAAGAGCCCGTCTTGAAAAATATTGGTGGACCCTAGCGGGATCGAACCGCTGACCTCTTCGCTGCCAGCGAAGCGCTCTCCCAGCTGAGCTAAGGGCCCGTAATTGGCGACAAAAATGAGTTTATCACAATACTCTAACCACTGTCAACGGCTTGCCTGCAAAAAAATAAATTTTCTTCGCCCTAACAGTAATGCGCCGGAGCTGCGCGCAGCAATCGCGAATTCAGCCCCGGTTTTCGTTCGCAGTCTTCCTTATATACCGTGCTTGCTCATGAGCGTATTCAGCTCTTTCAGGAACATATTTATGTCCTTGAACTGTCGATATACCGAAGCAAACCGAACATAAGCAACCTCGTCCACATGATAAATATGCTCCATGAGCAGCTCGCCGATCATCCGGCTCTCCACTTCGGCAAGCGCGGTATTACGCACTTCCCGCTCCACGTCGGAGACCACGACTTCAAGCTGGCCGACGGACACCGGCCGCTTCTCACAGGCGCGGAGCAGGCCCCGAAGCAGCTTGTCCCGGCTGAACTCCTCGCGGCTGCCGTCTTTCTTGATGACCATCAAGGGCGTTTCTTCAACCGTCTCGAAAGTCGTGAACCGGCGGCTGCACTTCTCGCACTCTCTTCGACGACGAATCGATTTGTTATCGTTGGCCGGTCGGGAGTCCAGAACCTTCGTTCCGTTGTAATCGCAATAAGGGCACTTCATGTCGCTGATTTCGCCTCCTTCGACTTTTTCTTAATTTCCAAGCCTTCCCTTACATGATCGGGAAAATAACGCACATAATACAGTTACCAACCGCAAGGAGGTGAACACACATGGCCGGACAAAACAACAACAGCAATCAATTGCTCGTCCCTCAAGCGACTGCGGGCTTGAACCAATTGAAGTACGAAGCCGCTCAAGAACTTGGCATCGCCATCCCTCAAGATGGTTACCAAGGCAACATGACTACGAAGGATAACGGTTCCATCGGGGGACACATTACCCGCCGCTTGGTGCAAATCGCCGAACAACAACTGGCAGGCCGTTAATCCCGCGATCAATCCAATACCGAAGGCATTTCATAGAGGAAGCTTTGGGGCCTTCGCTCCAAGGCTTTCTCCGCTTTATGCGACGATTGCGCGGGAAGTGCGCATTCACAGCGTTTCGTAAATGTCCTGATACTTCTTATAATAATACAACACACGTTGTACATAATGTCTAGTCTCTCCGTAAGGGATATTCTGAATCGTCCCTTCCTTGCCGTCCCATACGCCTTTGTCCAGCCATTGTCTGACTTTTCCCGGCCCTGCGTTGTACGCCGCCAGCGAAAGCACGAGATTCGCGTCGAACTGACGGTTCAGCTCCTTCATATACCAGGAGCCCAGCGCGATGCCCGCATGAGCCTCGGTCCCCGCCTTCTCCACCGTAATATCGCCGAAATCGCCCTTCTCCAGAATCCAGGAGGCCGTGTCCGGCATAATCTGCATAATGCCCACCGCTCCCTTGCGGGAAACCGCCGATTGCTTGAAGTTCGACTCCACCCGGATCACGGCGGCAATGAGCAGCGGGTCGAGCTCGTACAGCTCGGCATTGCGTTTGATCTCCTCCTTGAAGGAGATCGGGTAGATCCATTTGCCCAGCCAGTCCGACTGGATGAACAGCGCGCCCAACAGGATAAGCAGCAGAGGAATGATATAACGCTTGCGTCTGACTCTCCGCTTCATCCTAACCCCTTTTCCCGCCAGAAACGCGCGATCTGCTCCGCCGTCTCCGCGAGTGACCCGCTATTGTCAATGAGAATATCGGCCCGCTGTTTTTTCTCCTCGATGTCCATCTGCGCTTGCAGCCGCTTGTCCGCTTCTTCGGCAGACAGCCCGTCGCGCTCCATTAGCCGGCGCAATTGCGTTGGCCGGGGAACGTACACGACCATCACCTGCTCGAAGTAGCCTTCCAGCTTGGATTCATACAGCAGCGGAACGTCTACGACGACCAGCTTGTCCGGCTCCGTCGTTTCGTAATGCGTCATTCGAGCTTTCATGACGGCCCGAATGGCGGGATGCGTGATCGCCTCAAGCGCTTTGCGCTCCGCCGCATCCGAGAAGACGATCGCACCCAGCTTCTTGCGGTCCAGCGCTCCGTCCTCCAGAAGCACGGACGGCCCGAAGCGCTCCGCAATTTGTTGCAGCGCCGGCTGTCCCGGCTCGACAACCTCGCGGGCGATTCGGTCGAGATCGACCAGAATCGCCCCGCGTTCCGTAAGCAGCCTGGCTGCCGTGCTCTTGCCGGTGGCAATGCCGCCCGTTAATCCAATATTCATAAGCCCTCTTCCCTATACAAACAATTTGAGTATTCCCATCGTAATCAGAATAATGCCGGGGAGCATGGACAGTTGCCTCACCCAACGCCACTTCGACGCCCAGAATCCGACCTTCGTTCCCGACCACAGGAATAATCCGCTGGAGGCTGCGATCAGCACCGCCGTCAGAATGGGCGGAAAGCCGACCAATGCGGCGCCTATTCCCGCGCCGAAGGCGTCCAGCGACAGCGCCGTCCCCAGCAGAAAAGCCTCTCCCGCGCTGATCGTTCCGGAGCGGTCCACATCGGCCGCCGACGGAGTACGAAGAATTTGAATGATAAACCCGAATAGTTGAAGCTCCAGCTTGACGACGGGAGCGTTATTGGTCGTTTCCGTCAATTCCGTATCGCGATGCTTATACGCGTCCATGTCGCCTTGGGTGCGCTCTTCGCGCTCGCCGCTGCGCATGAACTGGATTAAAGCCGCAAAACCGATTCCGATCAGAATGACCGCGCCGACGACGGAAGCCCCTTGCGGCGGAATCCATTTCGCCATGGCTACGCCGACCAGCATAGAGAGCAGCAGGATCAGGCCGGAGCACAACGAAATAATCATTACGGACAGAACGGGAATCTTGATCTTCCTAACGCCGTAGGTCATGCCGACGCCAAAGCCGTCCAGACTGACCGCGAAGGACAACAACAGAAGAGAAGCGACATGTGCCATCATAACGGATTTCCCCCTGCATGGATGCGATCCCGCTCTCCCGTGTTCGGAAGCCGGGTACTTTCCATCCTATGCAGGTAACCGCGCGAATGCCCCGCCGCCTTCGCTTAATCGCGAAGTCTTACTGTCCTGCGCCTTCCAGCCGTCGCTTGACGGCGTGAGAACGCGGCTTCAACGATCCTCCGGTCAGCGAAGCGCGGCCGCTGCCTCCCGGAGGCTTCTGGCACCTCGGGCAAATGTGCGTTCCGCGTCCCCCGACGACCGATTTCTCAATCTCGGCTCCGCAGGTCAGACAGGGCTCGCCGGTTCTTCCGTACGCCTTCAGACTATGCTGGAACAACCCCATCTCGCCTTGACCGTTCACATACGACTTGATCGAAGAGCCGCCAGCATTGACAGCCGCCGCCAATGTCTCCACGATCGCGGCGTGAAGCCTCTCCTGATCCTTGCGCTTCAATTCGCTCGCGGGCGTCTCCGGGTGAATGCGCGCCGTGTGCAGCGCTTCGTCCACGTAAATGTTGCCCAGCCCGACAACGAGCTCCTGATTAAGCAGCAGCGGCTTGATCTTCGTCGTTCGTTTCCCCAGCGCTCCCCGGAACGCTTCCAGCGTGAAGCTGTCGTCCAGAGGCTCTAATCCAAGTTTATTCAGAGGAGCGGCTTGCCATTCTTCGCCCGGAGCGAACAGGTGCATCGTCCCGAACTGGCGAACGTCCTTGTAACGCAGCTCCGTGCCGTCCGTGAAATGAAAGATGACATGCGTGTGAAGCTCCGTCGGCTCCTCTTGACCATACAGGCCGTAACGGCCTTCCATGCGCAGATGGGAGATCAGCACCAGCCCGTCCAGCACGAGGCGAAGAAATTTGCCCCGCCGTTCGACCGCGACGAACGATCTCCCCTCCAGATAAGCCGCGAACAGCAGCGGATCGTCCGGACGCTGTAGAATGCGCGGAAGATTTACCGTCACGCGTTCGATTCGCTTGCCGACAATCAGTTGATTCAACGTTCGCCGTACCGTTTCTACCTCCGGCAATTCCGGCATTATCGTCCCCTCCCTTCTTCAGTAGCTCATAACCTTCGCTCCATGACGAGGAGCTTACTTGGCCTCGTACCAGTTGCTGCCGACGCTCACTTCCGCCAGAAGCGGAACATCAAGCTTTAACGCGGTTTTCATCGTATCCGGCACGAGCCGCTTCATCAGCTCCAGCTCCTCCTCCGGCACCTCGAACACCAATTCGTCGTGAACCTGAAGCAGCATGCGGCTGCGTAAGCCGCGACCGGTCAATTCCTCATGCATGCGCATCATCGCCAGCTTGATAATGTCCGCAGCCGTGCCTTGAATCGGCGTATTCATCGCCGTGCGTTCCGCAAAGGAACGGAGATTAAAGTTGGAATGGCGGATTTCCGGCAAGTAGCGGCGGCGCTCCAGCAGCGTGGTGACGTAACCGTCCGTCCTCGCTTTTTCGACGATGTCGACCATATAACGGCGGACTCCGGGAAACGCCTGAAAATACTGCTCGATAAACTCTGCCGCTTCGCCTCGCGTAATGTTCAGGTTCTGCGACAGGCCCCAGTCGCTAATGCCATATACGATGCCGAAGTTGACGGCCTTCGCTTGCCGTCTCATATTGGCGTCCACCTGATCGGCCGCAACGCCGAATACGTCCATGGCGGTTTTCGTATGGATGTCCATTTCCTTCAGAAACGCTTCCTTCAAGCCTTCGTCTCCCGAAATATGGGCGAGTACCCGCAGCTCGATCTGCGAGTAATCCGCGGCGACGATCGTCCAGCCCGGCTCCGAGGGCACGAAGGCTTTGCGGATTTGCCGGCCTTCCTCCAGACGGATCGGAATATTTTGCAGATTGGGGTATTGGCTGGACAGCCTTCCCGTCGCAGCGATCGTCTGACGGTAGAAGGTATGGATCTTGCCGGACTCGGGTCGAATTTCCTTCAGCAAGCCTTCGATGTAGGTCGACTGCAGCTTCGAAAGCGTACGGTAATGGAGAATGAGGCGCACGATCTCGTGATACGGCTCCAGCTTCTCCAGCACCTCCGCATCGGTCGAATAGCCGGTCTTTGTCTTTTTCACGACAGGAAGTCCAAGACGTTCGAACAGCACCTCGCCGAGCTGCTTCGTCGAGCCGATGTTGAACTCGAATCCCGCGCTGGCGTAGATGGACTCCGTCGTCTCCTCCAAGCGACGCTGAAACTCCGTTCCAAGCTCCTTAAGCGCCTCCGCACGCACCTCGATCCCCTGCTTCTCCATGCCCGCAAGCACGACCGAAAGCGGCTGCTCCAGCTCGTAATAAAGCCGATGCATACCCAGCTTCTCCAGCTGCTCCGCAAGCGGCTCACGCAAGCGGCGAACCGCATCGGCCTTGGCCGCCAGATGCTTCGCCAGATCGCCGGCAGCCGGAACGCGGAACTTGGCTCCCTTGCCGTATACCGCTTCGTCGGTCGGAATCGGCGCCAGGCCGTAGCGTTGCAGCAGCCCATGCAGCGAAGGATCGGCCTCAGTCGGGTCCAGTAAATAAGCGGCCAGTTGAACGTCGAACGACTGCCCGCTCAGCTCGATGCCCGAACGGGCCAGCACAAGCTCTGCCCGATGAAGATCGTAACTGATCTTCTGCGCGCCGCCGTCGAGCAGCCATTCCTTCAGCCGGGAGGCTTCCGGCGCGAAGAGCGACGCATAGGGGACGACATAACATCTGCCGCCTGCGGCAAGCGCCAGACCGATCCCTTCGCTCTGATGCGGATTGTCTCCGGCCGAATCGACTACAACGGCCTCGGCCTCGGCCAGCGCCCCGTTCAGCGCCTCCCAGCCTGACTGGCCGTCCACAAGAATGACCTCGTAATGCGTCGCGGTCTCCTCCGTCTCGGCCGTCATCGCCTCATCCGCCGCGCCCAGATTCAGCCGCTCGCTAAGGCTCTTGAATTCCAGCTTGCGGAAAGCCGCTGCCAGCGTCGACGAATCGTAGCCCTTCCAGGAGACATCGTCCAGCGAATAGGTTAACGGAACCTCGCGGTAGATCGTCGCGAGCTCCTTGCTCATCGTTGCGTTTTCCTTGTTGGCCTCGATATTTTCGCGCAGCTTGCCCTTGATCTCCTCCACATGCGCCAGCACGTTCTCGACCGAGCCGAATTCATGCAGCAGCTTCAGCGCCGTCTTCTCGCCGACGCCGGGAACGCCGGGAATATTGTCGCTCGCGTCTCCCATCAACCCCTTCAGGTCGACGATCTGCGCGGGAGTCAGACCGTACTTCTCGTCGATGCCCGCCGGGGTGAAGCGTTCGACTTCGCTTACTCCCTTGCGCGTAATCCACACGCTGACCCGCTCCGTCGCCAGCTGGAGCATATCCTTGTCGCCCGAGACGATAATCGCCGTCTTGCCCTGCTCCTCCGCCTGCTTCGCCATCGTCCCGATAATGTCGTCGGCCTCGTAACCGGCCAGCTCGAATTGCGAGATCGAGAACGCTTGCAGAAGCTCCTTCAGCAGCGGAAATTGCTCAGACAGCTCCGGCGGCGTTTTCTGACGGCCGCCTTTATATTCCGAATAGCCTTCATGCCGGAACGTCACCTTGCCCGCATCGAAGGCGACAAGCACATGGCTCGGCTTCTCTTCCTCCAGCACCTTCAGCAGCATGGTCGTAAAACCGAGCACCGCGTTCGTATGCAGCCCGTTGCTGCTCGTCAGCGGCGGCAGCGCATAAAAAGCGCGATTGATGATGCTGTTCCCGTCGATTAAGACAAGCTTGTCCATTTCATTAGTCATGTCCGTTCGCCCACCTCGCCGACTATTTTCATAGCCTCATCATAACATAATTGCGGAACGGCCCGCGACCCGAAGCTTGCCGCGTACGGCCCGGAGGCTTCACCCAATCATGGAAAAAGGAGCCTCCCCCATCAGGCTTTAGGGGTGACTCCCGGACTGGCGGTTATCGGATGCTCGCTAGGTCTTCCGATCAGATAGCCCTGCGCGTAATCGAATCCCATGGCGCGAAGAAGGTGAAGCTCCTCCTGCCTCTCGATTCCTTCCGCGACCGTGCGGATGTTCATTTTTTGCGCGAAGCCGACGAACGTGCGCAGCATGTGCTCCTTCATCTCATCCTTGTCCGCCATGCGGACGAGCGAACGATCGATCTTGATATAATCGGGATTCAGCTCGACGATGGATTGCAGCGACGAGTATCCCGCTCCCGCGTCGTCGATGGCAATCTCATAGCCTTGGCTGCGATAGTGCGCCAGAATTTTTTTGGCTGCGGGAAAATCGTCGATAGAGCTTCGCTCCGTCAACTCGAACACGACCTGCTCGGGAATGAGTCCCCGTTCTCTCAGCCAGTGGACGGTCTGTCCGGATACGAAATGGGGATCGTTAATGATGCTCATCGTGACGTTGATGAATATTTTCTGCACGGGCGCAAGCTCCGGAGAATGGCGAATCGCCGTTTCCCTGGCCAGTCGATCCAGCGCCAGCGCCATATTGCTTCGCTCCGCGAATTGAAACAGGGCAAGCGGCCCGTCGAACAGACTGTTCTCCGGACATCTCGTCAACGCCTCGTAGCCGAAGATTCTGCCGTCCCGGAGCCGTACGATCGGCTGGTATACGCTGCGAATGCCGCTTTCCGCGATCAGTCGGTTCAGCTCGAAGCGCAGCTCCCGATCCGGGTGCGCGATCCAGGAGTCGCGAATAAGCGCGGTCGCCTTCAGCATACCCTCGTAGACGGCTTCCTTCAGGGAATTCGTCTGCAAGCCCTTCAGCCGGGCGTATCCAATGCCTCGCTCGCGATTGGGAGACTCCCTCCATCCCGCCAGTTCTCCTGCGGAGCTTGCTGCAAGGGCTTCCCTGACTCGTCGGGCCAGGCCGCGCAAATAGCCGTCGCTCTCCTCTTCCCCGAGAGCAGGCGGCATCGCGGCATAGAGCCACAGGTGACCGGCAATCTCGTCCGCGTACCAGAGATCGGCAAGCTTCATCGACTCGGAGAGCCAGGTCGTCCAATCGATGCCTTCCGTCCGCAGTCCGGGAGCCCGCTTGCCGCCCCACTCGTTCAGATCGATAGCGATTATCCCAATGGAAGAATGCCGGTCAATCCGATCGTTGAGTTGCCCGATGCCGAACCATGATGTTGACATTCGATTGAACACCGTCTTCCATGAAAATCTTCTGTAGGGTAAACATACCAAGGGCTTGTCAACGCAACACGCAGATTGTGTTATCGTACGGTTAATTCCTCGGCCAGCGTGCGCGCGCTCTCTCCTTCCGACTCGCCAAGCTCTTCCCAAGCGATCGAGTTCCCCGTTTGCTGCTTCGCTTTCTTCTTAAGCAGAGCAGCCCGCTCGGACAGCGTTTCCGGCGTACAGCCGGCTGTTTTCCGGCATAGGATCAGCGACAGGGACAAGGACAGGGCCGGCGCCTCCGTCAGACGCCCCGAACGGTCCGTGACCAGTCCCGTATGGCCCAGAGCGAAGGAGCCGACTCCCTGCTCGAAGTTGCGCAGCATCTCCTGCGCAACCTGCAGCGCATCCCCCCCGGAGGACAGAACGATAAAATCGTCTCCCCCGATATGGCCGACGAAGCAGTCTCCGTTCGGCCGCGCCCGTACCGTCTGGGCGAGCGTATCCGCAGTGTACCGGATGACATCGTCTCCCCGCTGAAAGCCGTACATATCGTTATACCACTTGAAGTGGTCCAGATCCGCATACAGCACCTCGAATGGACGCCCTGCGGCTATGCGGCGAACCATTTCCCTGCGGATTGGCTCGTTGCCGGGCAGCCCGGAGAGCGGGTTGGCCCATTGCGCGTCCTTGACTCGGGATTGGGAAATCCACTCCAGCATGGAACGGATCGAAGCAATGCCCGCCACCGTTCCGTCCCGCGTAATGACGACCTCGTCATACAGCTTGTCCGGCTCGCGGGCCATCGCCATCTGCGACGCCTGGTCCACCGTGACGGATTCCTCAATCACCATCGGATGGGCATCCATGATTTTACCAACGGGACGGTTCCAGTAAAGCGGCAAGCCGAACTGTCCGGAGAGCAGCTGCAGCAATTTTTCCTTCATCAGCAAGCCGATCGGCTTGCCGCCGTCCACGATTACGACGCCCTGGGCCTCTCGATGCAGCTCGAAGTGTCGCGACACTTCCGATACGGGCGTATCTCTCTTGAATTGCTTAACCGGATTGATCAGCTCCGACATCGTGCCGGTGGCCCCTTGAAACCGCTTGTTCACTTCGTTGCGAATCCGTTCCTGCCGCTCGGGAAGCGGCTCGCTGGAGCCGTCCTCATGTCCCTCGTTCAGCCAGTCTCCCTGCGCATAGTTCATGCCGCTGGATACAAGACCCGGAAGCAGCCGATCGCTGTCCAGACCGCTGGCGATGAACACGATCTGCTCCTTGCGCGCAATCCCGATCAGCGCTTGCAGGAAGCTCTCCTCAATCGGATCGGCCACCTGTCCGCTCATCCAGTCGACGTTCATATGCGCGTAGTCGGGCTGCATGTCCTTCATGCCGCGCAGCGATTCAAGCTGAGGCTTGATCCCGGACATCGAGATGCGGAAGCCTTGATCGCGGTAATGCTTTAGCGCCGACCTGATCGTCGAAGCCGATTCCTGCTCCCCGCCGAATATGACCAGAACGACATGCTCCGGACGCAAATTTGCCGCCTCGATTCTGCGCAACGTGCTTCCTGGATACAGACGCGGATCGAAAATGATTTTCGCCGGAACCGGAAGGAACAGCTTGACGTCGCCGTTGCGCGACGGAAATCCGCGGATCGCCGCCTCCCGGAAGCGCCTGTCCGCTTCGAACAGCTGTCCTGCCCGATCCGCCTTCTCGTAAAATTCGTTCATCCCTATCCTTGCGCCGTTATGGGCCTTGACCGCCACCGCCTCGAAGCCGTACAGGGACCCGTCCATCAAAGAAACGATCGGCAAGTATTTCACCTTGTAATCCGGCTCGGCCATATAGGCCTGCGGATAACTGGCAAGCGGCAGACGAATGGGATTGCTCGCGAAAAACATCCTTTGCCATGCCGTCTCGTAAGCCGCCAGCAAGGCGCTCTCTTCCGCCCGCAGCTTTCCCTGAGCCGGGCGCCTGTCCGGTTCGGCGGCAGCCTTGGCTGTCGGCGCGATCCAGCCGAAGCCGATGCGGATGCTGCTCCGCTTCTGGTCGTTCCGCGAGTAACGGAACGTCGAGAAGGCTCGTATGGCCAAATCCCGCAGCAAGAAAGCCATCCTGCCCGCCGTAATCTCCCTGTCGTCCGAGCCGTCGCCGGTCTCGTCCGGACCGACGTCTACCGCCATAATCAAGCTGGAGTCCGACAGCGTCCACCCCTTCACGGAATCGGACAGCTTGCCCGATCGCAAGGCAAGCGTAGACAGCAGCCGACGGATTCTCACGGCGCTTTCGCCGCCGTCCGTTTGCGCGCTTTCTTGCTCCCCCTCCCAGCGTACAATAAACAAGCCATTGCTATATCCAGGGCGCTCCGAACTTATCCAATCGGCCGCAAAGCCTGGATTCAACCAATTCTCGGTAGTCCTATTCATCGTCCTGCACCTCCAGGCGGAGACTCTAAGAGCGGATTATGGCATTTCGGGTATTCCCCGCCTTCACCGTAGCACAGGCGCATACGCTGAAATGTTAGGTTAGGTTAACGGAGTGTAAAATCTGGCGCAACACCGCTGTAAGCCATACAAAAAGCCGGACGCTCCCGATAGGCAAGCGGCCCGGCTTCGTTCCGTGCAGACGGTGTCCGATTCAGAAGGACATCCATTTCACTTCTTCAATCTCGGGGTTATCGGGGGTGTAAGAGTCGCTTCCTACATAAGATAAGGACTTGAACAGCAATTGCTTGTTCAACAGGTAGCCTTGCTCTTTCAACACGAATATATAGCTGGTCAGGGCCAGAACCTGACCTCGGTAAAAGCCTGGAATATATCGCGTGCATATCATTTCGTCAATTCCGTCTCCGTTCAGATCTAGAGCGCGAACACTGTTATAGTGAAGCGCCGGCTGCAGATCCATATCGTCGGGAGAGAGGCTTCCCGGATCGTAAAGCTTGCGATAAGCCTCGTCTACCACAACAGAGAAGGTGGCATCCAGCCCCGTGAAACGATCCTGAAAGCGGAATAGATCCCCTTCTCCCGCATAGGCAAAAGAAATATTATTCGGAGCAAGATAAGGCTGGTCAAGGGAGCTCCACAATACATAGGGTTGAACGTTGGAATCGAGTACGATCCACCCGTAATGCTTGGATTCCGCCGGTTCCGGTTGATCCGGCTCGCGTTCGTTTACTCCATCGAACACGACAACCAATCCTCTGCGATTCCCCAGCTCGATCCAAGGACCAAACCTCACGTACCCGCTAAGCATGCGATAATACTTCGTCAAATCCAGGGACAGCTTGTTGTCGTCCAGCGTAAGAGAAATTTCCTTCTCCCCGTTGACCCCTTCGGCAGACCACAGCCGGATCTCGTTCTCCTTCCCGGTATTCCCCCAGTCGGCTGCGAGCTGGTCAAGAAGCAGGGGGACCGCGCCATGCGTGTCCGAGGCTGGACTGCTGCCCTGTGTCGTCGGTGGCTGAGCGGACTCCCGATTCTCTCCGCAACCCGTGATGAGAATGACAATCGCAAGTGTTAGCGCTATTAGCTTGATCATGGTCTCCCCCGCCCTGTTTGGCAATTCCGTATCCAACTGAACAATCTTGTTCCAACATCGTCGTTCCAACGAATTTTCATCAATGCATAATTCTACTATAAGCTTTTTTCATAGGTTTCGCCTCCAAAATTACCAATTATTATTACCACAGTATAAACCTACCCAGGAAATCTGCATATCGCATCCCAGCTTATCGGAAACAACGCCGGACCAATAAAAAACCGGGCTCCCCTGGTCGGCAGGAAGCCCGGCTTCACTCGTATTTCGCGATTCTATGCAGTGGGTTACCGCGGAAAAGACCGAATTCCGCGCAACACTTTATGCAACATGTTCGCCTGTGTTTTTCTGTCCGGTAATTTTCAGTTCCTTCATAATAGATTCGCCTTCAATGTCAATATTGGGCAACATTTTGTCCAGCCACCTAGGCATATACCAGGCCGCTTTACCCATTAATAGCATTACAGCGGGCACAATCATCATGCGGACGATAAAGGCGTCAAACAACACACCGAAAGCTAAAGCCATTCCAATGATTTTCGTCATCGGGTCCGGCGCCATCATGAAGCCTGTAAATACGGCAATCATAATAAGCCCGGCTGCCGTAACGACTCCGCCGCTATCGCGAATTCCGGATAACACAGCTTTCCGGGCATCGCCTGAATGCGTATATTCTTCACGCATGCGGCTTACTAGAAACACTTCGTAGTCCATGGCTAAGCCGAATAAAATCCCTATCGTGAGAATAGGCAAGAAGTTAAGTACAGGGCCGCTTGTTGCAAAGCCAAAGATTTCATAGAGATTGCCATCCTGAATAACCCAGGTGACAAATCCCAAAGTAGCGCCCAAAGACAATACGAAGCCCAGTACAGCCTTTAACGGAACCAAGAGGGAGCGGAATACAATAACAAAGATCACGAAAGCCAACCCGATAATAAGAGCGGCAAACACAGGCAAGGCATCCGCCAGCTTGTCTGAAATATCAATGTTCATTGCCGTTGTTCCGGTCACATGAAGGTCCATCCCCTCATAGCTTGCATTTCGCAGAACATTCACTAATTCTTTCGTTTCATGTTCATTCGGCCCGGTCTTGGGGTTTAACGTGATGACAGCCATATCCCCCGATTCTTTCGGAATGACATTTGTAATCGCGGCTACATTATCCATCTTCATGATATCGGCTTGCAGAGCTTCTAATTTCGAAAGGACCTCGCTGTTCCCCTCTGCTGCTTTGGCCACGATCACGAGGGAAGCGTGATACCCCTCGCCATAGGCAGCCTTCAAGAGATCATAAGCCTCGCGCTGGTCTGTTCCTTTTTCATAAAAGCTATCATCGGGCAAGCCCAACTCCATATGGGAGAATGGAATGGCGATCGCTCCAAGGATCACCGTGCCGACCAAGGCGAAAACCAAAGGCATCTTTT
Organism: Cohnella boryungensis; assembly: GCF_042651945.1. Lineage (NCBI taxonomy): Bacteria > Bacillati > Bacillota > Bacilli > Caryophanales > Paenibacillaceae > Cohnella > Cohnella boryungensis. Next base: position 120,705 of record NZ_JBHSED010000038.1, read on the forward strand.
CCAAAGCCTTTGCCCACCCTGACAGGAGCTTCCCGGAGAACTTCACGGAATCCGCCAGCTTTTCGCCCCATGTTCGACTTCGCGTTACAGGAGGCAACGCTTTGTCTCCAAGTAAATAAAGGATTGCAGGAACAAGTACAACGGCCACAATAACAGCGAGAAATACAGTTAGTGCCGCGGTATAGCCCATCATGGACAGAAAAGGAATTTGCGGAATCGACAAGCCTATCAATGCAATGATCACTGTGATCCCAGCGAAGACAACAGCGGTTCCGGCTGTGCCGTTTGCAATTGCTATCGCTTGCTTTACCGAGTAACCTTTAGCGCATTCCTGCCTGAACCTGGAAATAATAAATAATCCATAATCAATTCCGACGGCTAGCCCTAACATCGCTGACAATGAAATACATACAAAAGAAATCGTCGTAGCGTGGCTGGCTAGAATAATCCCCAGCAGGCCGATTACGAGGCCGATTCCCGCTGTTAGGATAGGCATGCCTGCCAAAATTAATGAACCAAAAGTAAAAAATAAGATGAGAAACGCTACGCCTATGCCCAAGATTTCCGTTGTCATATGAATTTCAACTGGATATAACTCTGTGTCTGACGACAGCTCTGTTTGGATTCCCGCATTTTCTGTTAGATATAGAACATCACGCAGTTCATTTACTTGGTCGAATGATATTTCTTTAGAGGGTTTATCATAGATGGCCATCGCAAAGCCAATCGTTTGATCCTCATTGTAATTGTTCAGCATGGAGGGAGGATATACCGCGTTTACGCCTTGAAGCTCACTCACTTCTTTCAGCAATCCGTTGATGGAATCTTGCATATCCTGATCGGGCAGTATTTTACCTTCAGGCGCTTTAAAGACGATTTGAATTTGCGCCCCCGCATTGCCGACTTCCGGGAACTCCCGCTCCAACATTTCTATTGTATTCTGGGCAGGCGTGCCTGGAATGGACATATCGTCGTCAAAGTTAAGCCATAGCGCGAGCACGCCGATCCCTAAAGCAACCACTAAACCAATCGATGCGAAAAGCACCTTTTTGGCGTGATTAGTCGCCCAAAACCCTAACCTATATAATAGCTTTGCCAAGAATAAAACCTCTCTCTCCATTCGTATGAATCCATAAATCCTCGAAATAGCCGTTCATTGAATTGGTGTGCAATTAAATCTTAAAAGCCATTTCGCAAATAACCGAAGAGCTTGTCTAAATATTGATCGAAGGGCATGGCAGTCGTTCCTTCAACGGCCTCTTGCCCCGGAAACAACACCTCTATATCTCCATTAAACAACGGCGCAACAGCGGCCATCATCGAGCCCGCGAGTAAGTGGGTATACTCTTTGGGGTAACGAGCTTGGAACAAATCGTGCAGTAGCTGCTGAGCGGCGACTTGAAATTGATGCAATACGTTGAGAATATACGGCTTTAAGGTCGGATAACTCTTGGAAAGCAAGACAAGCTGCCTCATGTCGCAAATTACCCGCTCGGTTAATCGCATTCTGGTGAACTGGTACATCACATCGAGAGGTGTTGAGTTTTCAGGCAATTTCTCAACGACATCAACGAATTCGTCAAATCCATGGAATGGAAAAGCGGCCATTGCTACTGCTTCTTCCTTGCATGAATAGTGGTTTGCGAATGTTCTGCGGGAGTAACCTGCACGTTGCACCACATCCTCGACAACAAATCCATCCAATCCATGCTCGATAGCAAGCTGAAAAGCAGCTTCCGCCAGGGCATGGGCAGTCGCTTCTCTTTTAAGTTCACGCAGGCCTTGTTTCATCATTTAGATCACCTCATGCGATTACAGGATATCCCTCACTATAGCATATAATTGCCCATTAGGAAATATTGCACATTGTGCAACTTTACATAAAGTGAAATGAAAATAAACGGCCTCAGTCCAATGGAGAACAGGACTAAGGCCGCCTAGAATACTTTTATTAATTCGTGCTGGCTACTGATTCAAGTCCGGACGTTTGCCCGTAATGAGATAGACGACGCTTTCCGCGATGTTCGTCGCATGGTCGGCGATCCGTTCGATATAACGCCCTACGAAGCTGAGCAGCATCGCTTGGCTTACCGTCTTCGGATTTTCCATCATCAGCGTGAACAGCTCGCGGATAATCTGCGAGTACAGCGCGTCGACCTGATCGTCGTCCTTCGCGCTCTTGTAGGCCAGATCGACGTTCTCGTCTACGTAGGATTGAAGCGACTCCCGGATCATGACAACTACGATATCGGCCATCCTCGGCAGATCGAGCAGCGGCTTGATGAGCTCCTGTCCGTCGAGACGGATAACGACCTTGGCAATGTCGACCGCCAGGTCCCCCATTCGCTCCAGATCGGAAGAAATCCGAAAGGCGATCAGAATGCGGCGCAGGTCCTTGGCGACCGGCTGCTGCGTAGCGATCAGCTTCGCTCCGATCTCGCTGATTTTCTCCTCGATCAGATTAAGCTCCGTATCCGATTTGACAATGATTTTAGCGGTTTCCACGTCGCCGTTCTTCAACGCATCCATCGATTCAATCAGTGCTTTCTCGGCCCGGTTGCCCATCTCGATGAGCAGCTTCGTCATCTCCTCCAGGCCATGATCGAATTCCAACCGTTTAACCATCATCTCCACACATCCTCCTCAGAATCAACCAAACCGGCCGCTAATATAGTCTTCCGTACGCTGGTCCGTCGGATTGGAGAACAACCGCTCCGTCTCCGAATACTCAACGACTTCCCCGTTCAGGAAAAACACCGTCTGCTGCGATACCCTGGCCGCCTGGTGCATGTTGTGCGTGACCATGACGATCGTGTAGCGATCCTTCAGCTCCTGAGCCAGCTCCTCGATCTTTAATGTGGAGATCGGGTCCAGCGCGGAGGTCGCCTCGTCCATCAGCAGAATGTCCGGCTCGATCGCCAGCGCGCGGGCGATGCACAGCCGCTGCTGCTGACCGCCGGAGATGCTGCCGGCAGAGCGCTTAAGATGATCCTTGACCTCATCCCAGATCGCAGCGGAGCGCAAGCTCGTCTCCACAATCTCGTCCAGCTTCTTGCGGTCGTTAATGCCGTGCAGGCGAGGGCCGTAAGCGACATTGTCGTAGATCGATTTCGGGAACGGATTCGGCTGCTGAAACACCATGCCGACCCGCTTGCGGAGCGTCTCCACATCGACGTCCCCGGAGTAGATGTCCGTTCCGGCGATCTCCACCTTGCCTTCGATCCGCGTGCCCGGGATCATATCGTTCATTCGGTTGAACGTGCGCAGCAGCGTCGACTTCCCGCAGCCCGAAGGCCCGATGAACGCGGTAATGGCCTTCTCCGGGATTTCCATGTTCACGCCCTTCAAGGCATGGAAATCACCATAATACAAGTCCAAATCATTGATCTCGATAATGGAGTTCATGGCCATTCTCCTCTTGTGCGAATATAATGCGCAGCTAATTTATCCGAATCGCCCCGTGATGTAATCGCTCGTTTCCTGTTTGCGCGGATTCGTAAAGATATTGGAGGTGATATCGAATTCCACGACCTCCCCCGTCAGGAAAAACGCCGTCTTATCCGACACCCTCGCCGCTTGATGCATGTTGTGAGTGACGATCACGATGCAATACTCTTGCTTCAGCTCGGCGATCAGCTCCTCGATCTTGGACGTCGAGACCGGGTCCAGCGCAGACGCAGGCTCATCCATCAGGATGATGTCCGGCTTTACCGCAATCGATCGAGCAATGCACAGCCGCTGCTGCTGACCGCCCGACAGCGCCAGCGCCGACGTATGCAGGCGATCCTTCGTCTCTTCCCAGATCGCGGCTTTCCTGAGCGACTCCTCGACGATCTCGTCGAGCTGCTTCTTGTTCTTCGTCCCGTGGTAACGCGGACCGAAGGCAATATTCTCATAGATCGATTTGTGAAAAGGATTGGGCCTCTGCCAAACCATGCCGATGCGCTGCCGCAAGGAAACGACGTCGGTATCGGGACCGTTGATGTTCTGCTCTCGAATCCAGATTTCCCCCGTAATCTTGCAATCGGGAATCAGGTCGTTCATTCGGTTCAGGCTTCGCAGGAACGTCGATTTGCCGCAGCCGGACGGCCCGATCAGCGCCGTCACCTGCTTGGCTTCGAAATCAAGAGATACGTTCTTTACGGCCGGCTTGCTTGCGTAAGAGACGTTAAGATCCTTGGTGGACATGCCGAAGGCTTGCATACGGTTGGCCTCCCCTCTCTCTATTTAATGGCGGTGAATCTGCGGTACAGGTAACGGCCCAGCCATCTTGCCGAGAAGTTGAACAGCAGCACCGTAATGACCAGCACGGCGGATGCTCCGGCTGCAATCTCAGCCGCATCCGGTGCCAGACCCTCCGAATTGATTTTCCAAATATGAACGGCCAGCGTTTCGGCAGGGCGGAACGGGTTAAGCGGGGAGAACGGACTGAACGGATTCCAATCCGAGAAGTCGAGTCTCGGCGAGCTCATGCCCGCCGTAAACAGCAAGGCGGCGGCTTCGCCGAACACCCGGCCGGCAGCAAGAATCGTTCCGGTCAGGATGACGGGCATCGAGATGGGCAGCATAACCGAAGTAATGGTTTTCCACTTCGACAGACCGAGGGCGAGACTGGCTTCCTTCTGCTCTCTCGGCACGCTCTTGAGTCCCTGCTCCGTAATCCGCACCATCAGCGGCAGGTTAAATACGGTCAGAGCCAAAGCGCCCGCGAAGAGAGAGAACCCGAATCCGAACAGGTTGACCAGCACCAGAAGGCCGAACAGGCCGACGATGATCGAAGGCACAGAGGACAGCACCTCGACGATCAGGCGGATGCCGTTCGTCACCCGATTGGCCGGTGCGTATTCACTCATGTAGATGCCCGCTCCCAGACCTAGAGGAATAGTGATGATCATGGTCAGGACAAGCAGGAAGAGCGAGTTGAACAGCTGCGGGCCAATGCCTCCTCCCTCGCGGATCGTCTCCGGCGGAGAGGTCAGGAAATCGAAGCTGATATGTCCAAGTCCGCGCACAAGAATGTATCCCAGCAATCCGGCCAATACTAGAACGATCAGGCCGGCGACCGCAACGATAACGGAGGTCGCGATTTTATCGACGGTTTTGGCTCTCATATTTTCGATCTCCTTTCCAGCCAGCGTACAATGAAGACGAAGACAAAGGTCATCAGCATTAGGATAAGGGCAAGAGACCACAAGGCGTTATTAGGAGTGGAGCCCATCGCCGTATTGCCCATGCTGAGCGTAATGGCGCTCGTCAGGGTCGAAGCGGATTCGAACAGGGAGCGCGGAATATGCGGCGCGTTGCCGATGACCATCTGCACGGCCAGCGCTTCGCCGAACGCCCTGGCGATTCCGAGCACGATGCCGGTCAACAAAGCCGGCATCGTCGTAGGCAATACAATCCGGTATATAGTCTGCCAACGCGTAGCTCCAAGCGCATAGGAGCCTTCCTTAAGGCCCTTGGGAAGCGCGGCTAAAGCGTCGGTCGCGATTGTCGTAATTGTAGGAAGAATCATGATCGACAAGACGATAGCGCCCGCCGCGATTCCGACGCCCTGGCCGGGGAAGATGTCGCGGAGCACCGGCACGATGACGCTCAGGCCAACGAAGCCGTAGACGACGGAGGGTATGCCGGCAAGAAGCTCGATAACCGGCTGCATATATTTCCGTCCGAATTTCGGCGCGATTTCCACCATGAACACAGCCGCACAAAAGCCGAGCGGAGCGGCGATCGCCGCCGCAAGCAGCGACGTGCTGAAGGAGCCGAAGATAAACGGCAAGGCTCCGAATAAGGCGGGCTGCCCTTCAGGCGCCCACTTCAAGCCCGTAAGTAAATCGAAAGCATTAACCTGATCCTTGATAAAGGTGCTAAGTCCCTTGGATGCAACAAAGTAAACCAGCGAGAAAATCGTGAGAATAAGAAATCCGATACATAGCGAAGTATAAATCTTGCCGACCCATTCTTCCGCAAGATGCGGCTTCGCTTTCTGACGTTCTAACGGCTGAGCCATCCATGTCTCCCCTTACACAGCCAACAAGAGGCATGGTTTGCAGGCCTCTTGTTGGCTCATGATATGGAACTTGTTGTTACTTCGAGATATTGCCGTTCACGTCGCGTTTGATTTCCATTTTGCTCGCCGGAATGTAGCCCAGCTCAACGACATCGCCGTTTTGAACCGCATCCGTCATCATGTAATCAAGGAATGCCTTCTCCAACTCGCTCGGCTCGCCCTTCGTGTACATGTGCTCGTAAGCCCATACCGGATAAGTGCCGTTCGCTACATTTTCAACCGTTGCATCTACGCCTTCGTACTTAACCGTCTTAACCGAATCCGCGAGGTACGAGAGCGCCAGATATCCGATCGCGCCCGGCGTTTCGCCGACCAGCTTACGAACCGTACCGGAGGAATCCTCTTGAATGGAGCCTTTGAGGTCTTCGGACTTTTGGCCCAGCGCGTATTTCTCGAACGTTGCGCGAGTACCGGAGCTGGATGGACGGTTAATGATCTGAATCGCTTGATCGTTGCCGCCGACTTCCTTCCAGTTCGTGACCTTGCCCGTGAAAATATCGACCAGCTGTTGCTTCGTCAAGCTTTCCACTGTAACATCCGGGTTAACGACCGTAGCCATGCCTACGACAGCCACTTGGTGATCAACCAGTTCAGCAGCCTTGGCTGCGTCCAGCTTCTCTTCCGCGAACACGTCGGAGTTGCCGATATCGGATTGGCCTTCGGACACTTGCGTCAGACCCGTGCCGCTTCCGCCCGCTTGCACTTGAATGGATACGCCTTTGTTCGTGTCCATGAACTTCTTGGAGACTTGCTCAACCAGCGGAAGCAATGCGGAGGAGCCGGTTGCCAGAAGCGATCCGGACAGCTCGCTTGCCGGGCTTTCGCTTGCGGGAGCTTCGCTTGCCGCGCTGCTGCTTGGTGCGCTGCTGCTTGGCGTATTCGCATTCTTATTGTTTGAACCACACGCTGCCAGAGCCAACGTGAGCGTCAGCGCCATCATTGCCAGGACTATCTTTTTCATTCTCATTCGTTCCCCTTCCAACCTCTTGTTTGTTTTTGTTTACAGTTCATATTTTAGAAGGCAGGCGTTAATGTAATGTTTTCGTTTTGTTAACGCAAAGCAAAATATTCATATACATTATCTATCCAAGTGCTATTATTATTTATAGCGTCTATATATTCGACAAGCTTCATGGAGGAAATCGATGAATCTGTTAAAACTGAGAATTCTTGAGCTGCTGGATCGGCATAAGCAGGTGACCGCGGTGGCCAAAGCTTTGAACATGAGCCAGCCAACCGTTAGCTTTCATATGAAGAAGATGGAGAGCGAATGGGGGGTGACCCTCTTCGAAGCGAAAACCCGGCGAATCTACCTCACGAACGCAGGGAAGATGCTGCTGCCCTTCGCGCAGCAGATGGGCGCGCTGCACGCAGAGGCGGAAGCCGCGCTGGGAGAGCTGAAGGACAGCGGGCGGGCGCTCGTCCGAATCGGTTGCACGGACTGTGCGCTGGCGACGCTGCTCAAGAGCGATTGGCTTGCGGAGACGGACAGGCTGGGGGGTATACGGGTAAAGGTCATTAAAGAAGACGAGCAATCGCTTGGCCGGCTTCTCGAAGCAAATCGTCTGGATCTTGCCATATGCGGTCAGCCCCTTACGGATACGGAGCATATGCAGAGGATGAAGCTTCTTTCTTCCCCGCTGAAGCTGCTGCTGCCGACAGACGATCCGATGTCCCGGCCTGGCGCAGATCTCTCGATGGCTCTGCTGCGGCATCCTCTGATCGAGCATGCCGAGCGATCCATCGCCGATCTCATGATGCCGTGGATGACGCTGCGGCAGGAGTCCGCTTCCTCCGGCGCAACGCTTGATTCCGTCGAATGGATCATGCATGCCGTCCGATCGGGCAGAGGCATGGCCGTCTTGCCTGAATGCGCGCTCCCCCTCCATAGAGATGGGGTGGCCTCGACGGATTTGCCGGGCCACCCCAAAGACTGGACGCTATATGCAAGCTGGAAATCGAATTATTGGAATGCCCCGCTTATGGAGAGCCTCGTCTTCTCGCTTCAAGCTTCCGCTGCGGCCAGCGCTCGCTAACGATTTTTGCGATCCTTGATCCACAGCGGGATGCGGAACACGACATTGAACAGCAGAATGACGAACACGAGCACGGCTGCCGCTTTGTCCGAAATCTCAACCGCATCGGGCACGATCGCTTCCGATTGGACATACCACAGATGCACGGCCAGCGTCTCGCCCGGAGACAGCACGTTGAAATCCCACATCACGCCGGAAGTCGTAACCCCTGCGGTCAGAATGATGACCGCGCTCTCTCCGAAGGCGCGTCCTGCGATCAGGCAGATGCCCGTAACGAGGCCGTTTAGGGCCGTGGGCACGAGCGTGCGGCGAATCGTCTGCAGATGCGTCGCCCCGAGCGCAAAGGAAGCCTGTCTCAGCTCCCCCGGTACCGCCCGAATCGATTCCTCCGTAATTCGCGTCATGACGGGCAGATTCAGGAAGGCCAAGCTGATGGCTCCCCCGAGAATCGTCAAGCCGATCTGGAACATCTCGACGAACAAGGCGATGCCGAACAGGCCGAAGATGATCGAAGGCACCGAGGCCAGCCCCTCCACGCAGATTCGGACGAACGCGATCAGCTTGTTGTCCGGAGCGAACTCGGCCAGATAGATGCCGGCGGCCATCCCCAGCGGCACAGCGATAATAAGGGAAATAAGAAGCATATAGAACGAATTGAACAAAGCCGGTCCTATGCCCCCGCCCTCTTCGATCTCGCTTGGCAAACCCAGAATGAAGTCCCAGGTGAGGGAAGGCAAGCCCTTCTGGAGAATCAGATACAGCAAGGCGAGAATGAACAGCACGATGCACGCGGAGACACTCCATACGAATGCGGTAAACATACGATTGCGAAATGCATTGGTCCCCCTGGCCGACTTGAACGGCAACGACGCTCTCCCGACGGATTTCATGATTTAGCTCCTTTTCTCTGCAGCAATCGAACCAGCACGATCATGAGAAGCGAGATAACAAGCAGCAGAAATCCCATCAGGTAGAGCGCATTGTTCCAGGTCGAGTCGAACGGCACATTGGCGATCTGCATGACAATGTTGCTTGTCAGCACGGATGTCGGCTTGAATAGCGCATCTGCAAGCTGCGGCGTATTGCCGATGACCATGACGACCGCCATCGTCTCTCCGATGGCGCGAGCCATGCCGAGAATGACGCCGTACAGAATGCCGCTGCGCGCAGCGGGAATCGTCACCTTGAAAATCGTCTGAAATCTCGTGCCGCCGAGCGCGTAGGAGGCGTCCCTGTATTTGCGGGGCACGACGCTGATGGCGTCGTCGCTCACCCGGCTGATGGTCGGCAGAACCATGATGGTCAGCACGATCGCCGCCGCGAGTATCCCATCCCCCATGTTCGTCCCGGTAAGATCCCTCAGCAGAGGAATCAGGATCGTCAAGCCAAGAAAGCCGTATACGACGGACGGAATGCCGACCAGCAGATCCAGAATAGGACGCAGCAGATTGCGGAGCCATCTTGGAGCGACCTCGGACAAGAATACGGCAATCAGGACGGACAACGGCACCGAAATGATCAAGGTCAGCAGCGTCAAGGCAAACGTGCCGAAAATAAACACGAAGGCGCCGTAGCTCTCATTCTCCGGAGACCAGTCGGTCGAGAAGAAAAACGCAGCCGGGGAAACCTCGCGAAAAGTCAGCACCCCCGTCTGGAACATGAAGAACAAAATGCCGAAGAGAATCAGGCACACGAACACTGCGCTGGCAATGCAAGCCACTTTGAACAAACGATTGTAGATGAGCAGTCTGTTCTTCCGGTCGAAGGCTTTGCCTGATCCCGCCTTGATGCTTCCGCCCAGATCGGCTGCCTGTGCGCCGACGATCGAAGGACGTGCTGACGTATCCCCTTGCATAATTGACGAATCCTCCCATGAAGAAGCCAGCATCCGCGTGACTCCCGCTTCGCTGGCTTCTTACTTCATCTATGAACGCTGCTGAACCGGATTATTTAATGGCGGAGATCGGAATGAACTTCAGCTTTTTCAACGAGCCGTTCTGGAACTTCGCGCTTTGAATGTATTCGATAAAGGCCTTGGTCGCGCCCTCCGGCTCGCCCTTCGTCATGTAGTAGCCGTAGCCCCACACTTTGTAGGTTCCGTTGATGACATTGTCTTCCGTCGGAGCTACGTTGTTGATCTGCAATGCCTTCATCTTGCTGGTCACGTATACGAGATCGATATAGCCGATTGCGTTCGGAGTCGTCTCGACGGCCGTCTTCATATCTCCGCTGGATTTGACTTCCTTGTAATTGCTGCCTTTGCTGATAAAATCCGTGCCTTGCAAGGCTTTCATCTGGAAGTTGACGCGGGTGCCGGAGCCGAAGGCGCGATTCACGACGATAATGTCGGCGTCCGATCCGCCAACGTCCTTCCAGTTCGTAACCTTCCCGGAGAAGATGTCCTGGAGCTGCTTGGTCGTCAGGCTGGAAACCTTCACATTCGAGTTCACCACAGCGGCGAACGGAATGACGGCAACCTTATGAGCGACCTGGCCGTCGAACTTCTTGAAGCCGGGCACGTCCTGGGAAGCGTCCCAGTCTACCGCGCCGATGTTCGCGATGCCTTTGCGCACGGATTGAGGACCCGTGATGGAGCCTGCTGCGGAGGCGGAAATCTTCACCTTCGGATGCAGCTTCTTGAATTCGTTGGCCGCCTGCAGCGTGAGCGGCAGCAGTGCGGAGGAACCGTTGATCACGATTTTGCCGCTCAGGGAGCTGGCTGCTCCCGCAGCAGGGATGGAGGTCGACACCAGCGCGATCGCCATGGCGGCGATTGATAAAGATTTGAACCATTTCATAGATAACAAGCTCCTCTCGATTGATAGCGCGTTTTTTTATTTGCGGGTCGTCGGCTTCCAGTGTCCGTTAATATCCAGGAATACGCGTCCATCCTGGATAAGAGCCATCGGAGCGCCTTGCTTCACGACGATATCGGTCACGGAATCGCTTACGGTATACAGCTGCTTCGCAGCGCCGGATGTCGGATCGACTTCGTAGACGAACTGGCTGGCTCCGTCTCCTTCGGTCAGCAAGTACCATTTGCCGCCGGTCCATACCGCTTGATAGACGTCCTTCTCGTTGTACAGAGGAACGACCTTATTGTCCTTGCCTACCGATACGAGCTTCGACTTCGCGGCTTCGTCCGCATCGATGCTCACATAAGCGACGGAGGCCGCCTCCGGAGAAGCGTGAATGAAGACCTTGTCGTCTGCCGATGTCGTCAGTTGAACGGCCTTGTTATCCTTTACCTCAGGATTCACCGTAAACTGATAGATCTGCGGCTCCGTTCCCTTCATATCGATCGATACGTCATCCGCCTCTACCGGCTTGGAGCCATCGGCCACTACCGTTCCCGGCTTCGTCACGGTGTAAGTGAACACCTTGCCGTCAGCGGACACTTGCAGGTTGGCCTTGTAATCCACCTTGTCGTCGACAATTTTGGTGATTTTGCCGATTTCCGGCTCCAATTGGGCAATTACGCTGCCCTTCTCCCCTTGCAGGAAGTAAAGGACAGAGCTATCGGCCGACCATACAAGCTCGGGCTTGATGCTCGTATCCACGCTGACCTGTACAGGTCTCGGCGCCGTGAAATCAAGAACGAACACTTCGCCTTTGGCGTTGGTGTAAGCTGCCTTCTTTCCGTTCGGCGCAACCGCAAGCTCCGATGCGTCCTCCGAAATGAGCAGTTGCTGGGACTTGCCTGTAAGCGCATCGACCAGGAAATCGGCGCGCCCGGATTCCTTCTCCTGAGAAGCGATAAAACGTCCCGCGTCCACCCATTGAATGCTTTCCACGTTCGCCAGCAAGTAGGCGTCGATCCAGATCGCACCGGACTCGTCCTTGGCGAATTGGGCGCCCAACGCTTCCACGAATGCTTTCAACTCTACGTATGTAATGCCTTTAACGCTCTTTACCGGAACCTGCAGCTTCTGCTCGGCGCCGTCCACATGGATCACATTGCTGCCGCTCTTCAGGACGACGACATGTCCGTTCAGCTTCGCATGGATGCTCCCGCCAAGAACCTCAAGCCTGACTCCCAGCTTCGGGCTCAAATCCCGAAGCGACACAAGCGTCTTGCCTTTTTCGTAAAGCGTGCTCAAGTTAACCGGAACGCTGTTTACGATGTAAGCCGCATTCGTTGCCTGCGCTGCGCTTGCCTTCGTTGCTGCCGCAGCAACGCCCGCGCTTGCGGAGCTCGCTCCCAAGACTAACGCCAGTGCGGATACCATGGTCGCTCTCTTTAGCACCATCGACACTAATCACCCTTCTGAATGTGGTCATTTCTTTATGAGTATATTCCGCCAATGTAAAGCGTCGATGTTCGGCTTGTAAGCGAATTGTTAAATTAAGGCATTCATCTGACTAACCAATTTACCGAACTCCTTACGGATATCGCCCGACATCTCCTGCGCTTCTCGCGACGTGGCCGTGAGCCGCATGGCAGCCTCGTGATTCATCTCGGAGGAGCTCCACAGCTGCGCGAAGGTATCTTCGGTTCGCTTCACCCGATCCACGCCCTTGTCCGCGCCTTTCTTGCCCTCGTCCGCCAGGCGCGCAGTAATCTGAACGGCCTCTGCCATCGACTTGATCAGCTCCGTAATGCGCCCTGCGGATCGCTTCGTCTGGTCGGCGAGAGCGCGAACCTCGTTCGCGACGACGCCGAAGCCTTTGCCATGTTCACCGGCTCTGGCCGCTTCAATCGTAGCGTTCACAGCCAGCAGATTGCATTGATCGGCAAGCTCGGCAATCAGCTTGATGCCTCCGGCTGCGGCCAAAGCCCGATCCGTCAATTCGACGGTCGCCTGCTCTTGCTTCGAGGCGTTGGCGGACCACAGCCTGAACAGATCCAGCATCTCGCCCAGCTCTTCCCGCCCTTGCTCGGTCATCTCGGCAATTCTTTCGCTGCAAGCCTTCGTATCGTGCGTGGCCTCGGAGAGACGTTCGACTGACGTGTGAATATTCGAGATTATGGCTTCCGTCTCCCGAATCGTGCGTACCTGCTGCCCGACGGTTTCCTGCTGCAGCAGACGAGAGACGTGCAGCAGATCGTTCACGGTCATAATTCCCGCGAATTTGCCTTGCTCGGTCAGCAGCACCGCATCATAGAACGTCTCCTCATCTCGCGACAGCGCCCGGTCGATCAGCTCCTGCGGAACAATCGCGGAATCGACGATCAGCGGCGAGCAATCCATTAATTCCACCGCCGGACGATGGCCGAACAACGACATTCCGTACAAGGAGCCCAGCATTTGAAAGAAGCGATCCCGCATGATCAGACCGATCGGGCGGCTCCCTTCATCGCAGGCGACTACGCACTCAAGCTGCTTCTCCTTGCGAAACAGACTGACGAGATCGTCGCTAAGATGATCGGCGGAGATTACCGGACAGCTTTTCATCCAATCCTTGACTGCTACAGACTTCAAGCTGTCCGTTGCCGGGAGGCTTACCGGGGCATCCTCGGCGGGCATCATTCGAATGCTTTCTTGAGCGGCGGGAGGTGCAGCCGCCTCCTTGGCTTCGGCGACGGGTCTTGAAAGAACGGAAGTCATGGACATAGGAACGCCTCGTTTCAGAATTCGTATAGAATTATTTTCCTTCTTTGAAGCTATCAAACTTTTGTTATCCATCCATTCTGCTTACATTAACGCCAAGTAAACTTTAGGTATTAAGTATCATCTATTTCTATTCGCGAACAAATCCGCTATAATAGGTCTCTGTCATGTAACGGACCCGGCGGACCTGAAAGAGGGAAGCCACTATATCCTTCAGAAACGAGGCTTATTTGCTTTGATCGCACACAAACTCAAATCCATATGGCTCTTTAACGTTCGGGCCGACGTTCTCGCGGGATTGACCGTCGCTTTCGCGCTTATCCCCGAAGCGATCGCGTTCTCTATTATTGCGGGAGTCGATCCTAAGGTCGGCCTGTACGCCTCCTTCAGCATCGCCGTGCTTATTTCCATCTTCGGGGGACGGCCCGGCATGATTTCCGCCGCAACCGGGGCTATGGCCCTGCTGATGGTCAAGCTGGTCGCCGACCACGGCATCGAATATCTATTTGCCGCTACCGTGCTTACGGGAATCATTCAATTTTTGCTCGGCGTGCTGAAGATCGGAAGATTTATAACCTTTGTTCCTCATTCGGTCATTACAGGCTTCATCAACGCGCTCGCCATTCTAATATTCATGGCTCAGTTCACTCATTTTAAGGGGCAGTCGTGGATCATGTACGCGATGGTCGGCGTTACGCTCATCATCATCTATGCGCTGCCGCGGTTCACGAAGGTCATCCCGTCGGCGCTTGCCGCGATTGTTCTAATGACCATCGTATCTGTGCTTCTGGGGCTGGATGTCCGTACGGTCGGGGACATGGGAGAATTGCCCGGTACGCTTCCGTTCCTGCACTTGCCCGACGTGCCTATTAATCTGGAGACGCTCGGCATCATTTTGCCTTACGCGCTGCCGCTCGCGTTCGTCGGGCTGATCGAGACGCTCCTCACGGCGACCATCGTCGATGAAGGAACCGAGACGAAGAGCAACAAGAACAAGGAAGCGCGCGGGCAAGGAATCGCGAATTTCGTGACGGGGTTGTTCGGTGGGATGGCCGGCTGCGCGATGATCGGGCAGTCCGTCATCAACGTCCGTTCGGGAGGACGCGGAAGATTGTCGACGCTTGTTGCCGGAGCTTTCTTGATGTTTCTCATCCTTGTGCTGGGCGACCTCGTAAAGCAGCTACCGATGGGGGCGCTCGTCGGGGTGATGTTCATGGTATCGATCAGTACGTTCGACTGGAAATGGATTATGCATATGCGGAAAATACCGGTCAGCGATACGCTGGTGATGATCTCTACCGTTGCAGTCGTCGTCTATACCGACAATCTGGCTCTCGGAGTCATGGTCGGCATTCTCCTGAGCGCGGTTATCTTCGGATGGCGCATTGCCAAGATCAAGGTGATCGTAACGGAGGAGGAAGGCGGAACAAAGCGTTATATCGTGCAAGGCCAGATGTTCTTCGGCACGATGGCTCATTTCGCGGAGCTGTTCGATTATCGCAACGATCCCGACCGCATCATTATGGACTTCAGCGCCACGCACGTATGGGACCATTCGGCCGTGACCGCCATAGCCAAAGCCGTCCTGAAATACGAGCAGGCAGGCCGATCCGTCACGATAACCGGACTAAACGCCGAGAGTAAGCAGCTTGTAGACAAAGTCGGCCTCTCGACAGCATCGGGACATTGATCGGACCTCGCCAAAAGCCGCCCTCCAACGCTGGAAGGCGGCTTTTCGCATGTCAACGACTTTCGCTGAAGACGGTTCGGAGGTCGACATAACGCGTTCCCTCGCTGACCAGCCAATGCTCCGCGACGAATGCGGCTTCACGCAGAGAGACGGCAAGCGAACCGCTCTCCCACTCGTTGCTCGCGCGATCAAATCTCCAGATTTCCGCGCCCGCTTTCTCCGTGTCATGTCTGAGGATTACAGGGTCCCCTGCCGGAGACAGTAGAGCAACCTCCTCAATGGAGGAATTCCGCTTCCCTTCCCATACCCTCTGCGATTTCCGGTCCAGCAGAAACCCTTGACCCTTCGCATTAGTCGCAACAATCAAATCGGAAGATCGCATTCCCTCCAAGTCCTCGACCGTATCGAGCGACGTGAACGTCCCGGAAACCAGATCGTATATCCGATAGCCGACGTCAAGCATCGGCAGGCTTTCCTTTCGTCCAGCCTCGCGATCCAAATGAAAATAACGAAGCAGAATTGTGCGTCCGTCCGGCAGCCACGCGGCAATCTCGACGTATTCGTCCCGATCGGAGTCCGACTTCAGGCTTGCGACTTGCCGTCCTTCCCGACTGTATACCTTGATGCCTTGCGGGGCGATATCCTCCGTTTCCTCCAAGCTGATCACATGCTTGCGGCTCTTGTCGAACGTATAGTGAAAGGCGGTATAGCGGCTGTCCTCGCTCCATGCCCATGCCGGATAGTCGAACAGGCCATCAGGATAGGCCACGGAAGCGATTCTTTTCTCGTCCAGGTCGATCAGCCGGAATTCCCTCTTCTCGATATCCTCATACCAGAACAAGGTGCCGTCCGGTGAAGGAACGGTCATAAAGACCGGCCAGGAATGCGCGTATTTTCCTTGAAAGGCGCGAACCGTCCCCTCCTTCAAATCCAGGACTTCCAGCAATCCCGTCCGATATTGATTCAGCACGAGTTTATTCCCGGACGGGCTGAGCCAGTTGCGGGCATAGAAATCCTGTTCTCCAAGCTTGTCCACGCCCCCGGAGACGAGCGTCTTCTGAACTCCCGTGTTCAAATCCAGCGTCTCATAGCGGCTCAGGAGCCTTCCATTCTGTTCCGCTGCATTGGCATAGACGAGACGGCTACCATCCAGCATGCCGTATGATTTCAGCTCGCTTGAGCTTCCATAGCCATTGGTCGTGACCGCGTCGGTGAGCTTCGTATGGAGCACGGACCTGCGGGTCTCAGGCTCGATGAATTCGAGCTGCCTGCGGATCTTCTCGGTCTTATCGTCCATCGATAGTACAGAAGTAAAGGGAACAACCGCTTTTCCATCTACCGTGATAATTTCATCAGCGTTGACATGGTAATCGGCATTAAAGGCCAGATCGAATCCGTATGAAGCAGGGATGAAGGTCAGCCGAGTGCTCGCCTCTTCCTCCTCCTCGCTGCCGATCACATGCTCCGCAGCCTTCTCCATTGCTTTGCGATAGGCCATGCCGTCCCAGGCGTAAGTGACTTCAATCCAGCTTCCCTTGCTGTTATCATAGTATTGATATTGAAATGCGCCCGTAGACATCTTGTTTAGCGGGATAGAGTACTCCGAGGCGGCAACGAGCAGCGACTTCGCCGCGATCTCGAATCCGCCGGGCTTGATCGCATACAGGTTATAGATGAAGTTGTTGCTTGAGCCATATTGACCCAGCGTAAATTCCGGGTGCCCGTCTCTGTTGTAGTCGTTGACGATTAATTCAAACGATCCTTTACGGAACTGCATAAGCTCCGAGAAGGATGGCGTCAGATCCATGCGCTGCATCTCCGCCCCTTCGGCATCAGCCAGCACGGCATCGAAGCTTCCGACATAATACTCCCCTTGAAAAGGTCCGGGCTCGCGTTCGTTTCTCAGCTCCCCCTCCGTCAGCACGAGGGTCAGCTTCTCCATCCGGCCGTCCCCGTCGATATCGATGTCCTTCTCCGCAACCGGAATCTGCTTGACCATCTGCCTGGATGCCGATTCGACGGCCGGCTCAGGCTCCGACTGAAAACGATCTTTAGGCGTTGCGGCCAGCACGATGGCCGTCAGAAGCAAAGCGGTCCCTCCGATCATGCCCCATAACCGGCGTCTTGGCATTCTTTGCTTCTCCTTCCTGAATTGGGATCTCCCTATTAGACGGCTCCCTCCTGCAAAAGTTTCATTTCTTTCCTGACCGATGCGCGCTACCGCCAACAACGCCGAACAAGGTCCCGATCAGCACTTCGATCGGGACCTTGTTGAAAAAGCCTGCAGATTATACTTCGTCGATGCTGACCCAAGCTCCACGCTCGATCGACAGATCGACGGCCTCCAGCACCTCTTGGCACTTCACGCCGTCCAGGAAGGTTGGCGCGAAGGGGGAGCCAGTCGTCACGTGTTGGACGAATTCGTACACAATATGCACGAAGGCATGCTCATAGCCGATGATGTGTCCCGTCGGCCACCAGTTGCCCGCATACTTATGGGAAGGCTCGGTAGCCATAATACGACGGAAGCCGGCGAGATTAGGCTCGTCCTCGCGGAAGTAAACCTCCAGCTCGTTCAGCTTCTCAAGATCCCAGCGAAGAGACCCCTTGCTGCCGTGAATCTCGAACGTATTATGGTTTTTGCGCCCTGCGGCGAAGCGGGAAGCGACGAACATCCCCATGGCGCCGTTCTTGAAGTCGGCCAGGAAGCCCGTCGCGTCGTCAACGGTGACCTCGCCCTTCTCCGTAGCGGAGCCCGTTCCGGACAAGCCCGCCGATCCGGTCAGAATCGGACGCTCCTTCACGAACGTACGGTTATGCCCGACAACCCGGTCGAATTCCCCGATCAGGAAACGCGCAAGATCGATGCTGTGCGCGTTGATGTCGCCATGCGCGCCGGAGCCCGCCACTTCCTTCTTCAAGCGCCAGGCAAGCGGCGTATTCGGATCGACAAGCCAATCCTGCAGATAGGTCGCGCGGTAATGATGAATCTCGCCCAAGCGGCCTTCGTCGATAATTTGTTTAGCCAATTGCACAGCGGGCAGGAAGCGGTAATTAAAGCACACCGCATGCTTGACGCCTGCCTTCTCCGCCGCAGCGAGCATCTCGCGGCCGTCGGCGAGGTTCAGCGCAAGCGGCTTCTCGCAGAACACATGCTTGCCGGCCGCAATCGCCGCAAGCGTAATTTCTTTATGAGCGTCGCTCGGAGCATTGATGTCCACGAAGTCGATATCGTCGCGGGCGACCATTTTGCGCCAATCGGTCTCGTAGGATTCCCAGCCGAACTTCTCGGCCGCTTCTCTTACTCCGTTCTCGTCGCGTCCGCAGATCGCTTTCATCACGACATCCGCAGCCGGATCGAAGAACATTCCTACGTCTTTATAAGCGTGGCTGTGGGCTTTGCCCATGAATTTATAGCCGACCATGCCGACATTGATCTTGTTGCGGTTTACGCCCACCACATTTCACCCGCGCTTTCTTTCAGAATAAGAGAGTTGAGGAAGTTCGCCGCTTTGGTGAAGCCTTCGTTGACGCTCATCAGGCCGTCCTCGTGCTCGATGCTGATCGTGCCGTCGTATCCGACCAGACGGAGCGTGCTGACAAGGTCCTTCCAGAACTCGTCATCGTGTCCGTAGCCGACTGTACGAAACACCCAGGAACGGTTCAAAATATCGCCGTAATTTTTATTGTCCAGAACGCCGTTGATGGCCGTATTGCGCTTGTCGATCTTCGTATCCTTCGCATGAACGTGGTAAATCGACTTGCCCAGCGCCTTGATGCACTCGATCGGGTCCATCCCTTGCCAGAACAAGTGGGAGGGGTCGAAGTTGACGCCGATATTGTCGCCCGCTTCCTCGCGCAGCCGCAGAGCCGTCTCCGTATTGTAGACCAGGAAGCCCGGGTGAGCTTCAATCGCCACCCTGACGTTATGCTTGCGCAGGAACGCAGACTGCTCCCGCCAATACGGAATCGCGATTTCGTTCCACTGCCATTCCAGAACCGTCAGGAAATCGGGCGGCCACGGGCAAGTTACCCAGGAAGGATATTTGGAGTTCGCCGACTCGCCGGGGCAGCCGGAGAACGTAATTACCGTCTCGACTCCGAGCTTCTCCGCCAGTTGGACGGTCGCGACAAAATCTTCGTGATGCGATTTGGCGATGGATGCGTCCGGATGCAGCGGATTGCCGTGACAGCTAAGCGCGCTGATCGTGAGGCCTCTGGACTCAACCGCATCTTTAACGCGGCGAATGGCCGCTTCGTCGTTCACAATATCTTTCGCGTTGACATGAGAGGTTCCCGGGTAAGCGCCCGTTCCGATTTCAACCGATTGCAGGCCTGCAGCCTTAGCCGTATCAAGCGCTTCTTCAAAGGCTTGTTGGCCGAACAACACGATGAATACTCCTGATTTCACTGCGATTCACCATACCTTTCTCTCCAAGATCAAATCGGCGCACAAAATGTACACGCGTTCATTAATGCCCTATTCTATTTTACCTGATTTCGCTTACATTTACTAACCTTAATTGTTTGTATGGGCTTACTTCATAAGAGGCGCCGTCGCCATTCGGCAATCGACGCCTCCATCCGGCTAGAAGTCAAACGGCCGACTTACAAAGCTCAGGCCTAGACAAAGCTGATCGCTTGTCCCTTATTCGCCGATTCGTATATGGCCTCCAGAATCTCCTGCACGACAAGCGCCTGCTTGGCGGTCACGACCGGCTCGCGATCATGAATAATCGACTGAATCCAGGCGCGAGCCTCTTGCTCGGCTGCATCATCCGGCAGCGGACTGCCGCCAAAGTCTCCCGACATCTGGATTTCCTGCGTGTACAGACGACCGTGCTCTTCGCCATTGATCCGCAAGCCTTTTTTCATATCCGCTCCCGCTTTGGTTCCGCTCAGGCTGACCTTCGCCTCGTCGACGTCGAGCGTGTTCAACGCCCAGCTGGATTCCAGCCATACCGTGGCGCCGTTCTTCATGGTGATCATCGCGAACGCGGAATCCTCTACCGTGAATTGGGACGGGTCCCAAGGTCCCCACAGGTTAGCCTGGCTGCCCTGCTCCGCAAGCTTGCGGTAGGAGGAGCCCAGCACCGTTCTTGGCTCGTAATTGTCCATCATCCATAAGGCCAGGTCGAGAGCATGAGTGCCGATGTCGATCAGCGGCCCCCCGCCCTGCTTTTCAAGATCAAGGAAGACGCCCCACGTCGGGACCGCCCTGCGACGGACCGCATGGGCTTTGGCGACGTAAATCTCGCCAAGCTTGCCGTCCCGGCAAGCCTGATGCAACCAAAGGCTGTCGGCGCGGAACCGGTTCTGATACGCTATGCTTAGCTTCTTGCCCGTTCTCTCGGAGGTTTCCAGCATTTTGCGGGCATCCTCCGCCGTCTTGGCCATCGGCTTCTCGCAGAGGACGTGTTTGCCCGCTTCGAGCGCCGCGATCGAGATTTCGGCATGGGTGCCGTTGGGCGTACAGACATGAACGACATGAACGTCTTGGTCTCTCAGCAGCTCGTGCACGTCATGGTATACCCTGGCGTCATGCGTCCCGTATCGGTTTTTGGCTTCGTGTGCCCTGTCCGGGGCAACATCGAAAAATGCGACCACCTGTGCTTCCGGGATTTTGGCGAGCGCGGGCAAGTGTTTGCCCATCGCAATGCCGCCGCAACCGATCATTCCTACGTTAACTTTTGTCAAAATGCCTGTCCTCCTTGCGGGTTGTCAGTATTCACACTACAATTAGTGTATCACACTTCCTGAGAAATCCCATTCGCCCTTCTGCGAGGATTTTATGTGATTTTGTCATCTAAGGGGATGAGCCCGTGCAGCCGAAAAGAGAAAAGATCGAATACGAGAACCCGCTGCTGTCGCTGAAAATATGGCAAGCCGCGCGAAGAGGCCGCGGAGGCGTGAGCTGGCACTATCATCCCGAATGCGAGCTATTTCTCGTCCAAGAGGGCTTTCTTAGCGTCGATCTAAGCGACGAAACCTATGAGATGCGTTCTGGAGACGTCGTTCTTCTCGGCAGCTCCCAGCTGCACAGAGACTATAACGAAGACGGTCTTGTCAAATTTATAGTGCTGCAGTTCGACCTTAACAATTACTTCGATCAAAGCACGATTCCCTACCTGCAATATTTCAACGAAACCAAGGTGCCGCTGAGCGCCATGAATTATATTTTCCGCGATAACCCGGAAGCCCGCAGCGGCGCGGCCGAGTGCATCAGTCAGATTCTTCAGGAGGCGATCAACAAAGAAAGCGGTTACGAGCTTGCGGTCAACATGCTCATCAAGAAGCTGCTTCTGCTGCTGATCCGCAACGATACCCGGGGGCTGCTCGCCGACCAGGATCGCGTCGAACGCATACGGCTGAAGCCTGTGCTGGACTTCGTCGAATCTCACGTTGACGGGCGGATTTCGGTGGAAGAGGCCTGCCGTCTTGCCAACATGAGCTACTATTATTTTGTGAAATTTTTCAAGAAAATCATGGGGCAGTCCTTCACCGAGTACGTTAACTTTCGCAAAATCAAACGCGCCGAGCAGCTTCTTCTTACCCGCGACATGAGCGTGAGCGAGGTTGGGGATCAGATCGGCATGGCCAATATGGCCCATTTCTACAAAATGTTCAAGCGCTTCAACGGCTGCTCTCCCAAGGAATTTCAACGCAAGATGCTGGCTTGGGGACGCAGCTAGCTATGCGGACCGCGTCGAACGTTTGATATCGGGATTGCTCCTGATTCAGGCAAGGAGGATAAGGCTTGGATTGTATCAGGGGGGAGGCAGGGATGACTGCCTGCTCAAGCCTCTGCATTGCGGACTTGGAAGCATAGAACAGCCGAGCTTGCTTCGATGTTGAAAATAGGCGAGCTTTGCTTCGATGCTGATAACGGGCGAGCTTTGCTTTGAAGCTGAAAATGAGCAAGCTTTGCTTCGATGCTGATAACGGCCGAGCTTTGCTTCGAAGCATGCAGCAACGGTGCGAGGAAGCCACTTCAATCCATTTTTTGTGCCGCGGAGTTAATCATTATTGATTACTCTTTTACAAAGTGCTAATATATGGAATATATAACACGGATATCGACGTGAAGAACACGCCGTCTTGCCTGAGTTAGTCCAGGCTTGGCGGTTTTTTATTATTCTGGCCTGGAAGGTGATACATTGAACAAGGTGAACACGGAAGAATTCAAGCAAAGCTATCAGATGTGGATGGATCGTCAAACAGCTGCATCAAAGGGAGAACGCAGAAGACGATTGAAGAATACAGCGAATCATGCGGAGAAAACGTTCATGGAAAAAGTATGGTGGCCGGCTTTCGGTCATTTCAACCAGCTTCATCCAGAATATGAATTACGGGATTTCAAAGACGGATGGCGGTATTTGGACTTCGCATATATTACAGAGGGCTATAAGATTTGCATTGAAATCGATGGATTTGGCTCGCACTGGAGAGACATCGACAGAAAGCAATTTTCTGACCAATGTACTCGACAAAACCATCTCGTCATCGACGGCTGGCACGTCCTTCGCTTTACCTACGATGATGTGGTTGAGCGGCCGCGAAACTGCCAGCAAATCATTCAGCAGCTTCTAGGTAAGCTGGGCGCCGATTTCCCTCTTCTTCATAGGGCCAAGCTGGCATTGACCGAGCAGGCCATTGTCAACCTAGCTTTATCTCTTGACGGACCGCTTACGCCGAAAATTGCGGCCAGTCGGTTAGGCATTCATCGTTCTACGGTGCTGAGACACCTCCGTACTTTGGTCAGCAAGCAGCTTCTGATGCCTATAGGTACCAGCACTTCCCGAGTCTGCGGCTACCGCATCAATAAAACGCAAGTGCCGAATGTCTATCCTTTCACATAAACTGGCAACCGCCCACGGCGGCGCTCCTTCGTCGCATTTTGCGACCTTACGCGCTCGCTTCGCCTGCGGCGGCGCTCCTTCGTCGCATTTTGCGACCTTACGCGCTCGCTTCGCCTGCGGCGGCGCTCCTTCGTCGCAGAATGCGACCTTGCGCGCTCGTTTCGCCTGCGGCGGCGCTCCTTCGTCGCATTTTGCGACCTTGCGCGCTCGCTCTGCCTGCGGCGGCGCTCCTTCGTCGCATTTTGCGACCTTGTCGCGCTCGCTCTGCCTGCGGCAGCGCTCCTTCGTCGCAGAATGCGACCTTGCGCGCTCGCTTCGCCTGCG
>NZ_JBHSED010000039.1:0-3955 GCF_042651945.1 Cohnella boryungensis
ATGCAAAAGCTGAATGTCAAAGGTCGTTCGCAAGCGGTTGTCGAGCTTATTAAGCTCGGGGAGCTAAAGATTTAAAGCAGCAGGTGCACCTTTCTCAGCCGCTGATCGATCGGCGCGGGCCTTCTTTTTCGTTTCCTTGGGAACGGAGAGAAGGCTTTTTGATGTTAAGAGGAGCACGTCCGCGAGCCGGAGAGGCTTGCTGTGGAAGCTTGGAGGAAATCAGGGGAGAAATTCTCTATACATGAGTTTACACAAAATTATTGACAGACCCCTGTCCGGGCAATTGTCCGCCATCACTTCGGTTAAGGAACTGTTCAAGAACCATCAGGCGCTTTTACAAACCGATCACAGAGACGACAAAAAAGAAATTGCCAATCTTAACTCGAAGATCACCCGATATCGCGAGGCGGTCTTTTCCCTCCGGAAGGATTGGGTAGACGGGCGTTTAGACAAAGAGCAGATGGAGTTTGAAAATCAGCATTTTGAGAAAGAGATCAAGCAATTAGAGCAACGACTGGTGGAGAAACTCCAAAACCAGCAGAAAAAAGAGAACTTTTTCCGGTTATATGAGGAGGTCAGAGAAGCACTCGACGACATGCTCGAACTTAACTATGACGACGAAGAGGATTTCGACGAATTGAGTCTCGTTTTGAGAAAATTGTTTGAAGAGATTACGGGTACGGGTTCAAGAGAGGGGAATGTAAGTGTGAATACAACTTTCGGGATAAAGGATCCATTTAAGCGTTGAATAAAGAGCATATTTAACAACTTATATTAACCAACAAACAAGGGAATTGCTTCCTTCTGTAGAAAAATACATATTATACAGGAGGGAGAATTCATGAACTACGAACAAAACAAAATATCTAGAGCAAGAACTGTGTATCTTGAACAAGCTCTAAATCAAATACAACAGGTTTGTGACGATTATAAAGCGAGAAATTTATTGTCACCTTTCTTTTTTTTGGTTGGTGCGGGTATTTCATATCCATCTGCACCATTGGCTAAAGAAATTGTCGATCATTGTAAAGCACAAGCAAGGGAACTTGGAAGGTCTGAAAGTATCTCTAACGGGAACAATTTGCCTCAAGAACAATATTCAAAATGGTTTGAATTAGCTTATCCTAGCCGCTACCAAAGGCAAAATTATTTAAAACAATTACTTCATAACAAACCAATTTCAGCCGCTAATATCAAGTTAGCACATCTACTGGCCCAAAAGGTTGTATCTAATCTTGTACTTACATTGAACTTTGATGATTTCCTTTCACGTGCGCTTAATATTTTTAGTATTGATCATATTGTTGCGGATCACCCTCACACTGTAGAGAAAATAAATAACGAAAATAATGATATTAAAATTGTGCATATACATGGGACATATTGGTTTTATGATTGCTGTAACTTAAATGGAGAGATAGTTCAAAGAGCAGAAAGATCACTTAGTAGTAACCAAACTATGTCGTTTTTCGTAGATTCAATTCTTTACAGGCACTCTCCCTTAGTCATTGGTTACAGCGGATGGGAAAATGATGTATTTATGGAGTCTCTAAAACGAAGGTTGCAAAGTCCATTACCTTGTAATCTGTACTGGTTCTGTTACGAAACATCTAATATAAACGACTTACCTGACTGGTTGGTAAATCATCAAGATGTTATTTTTGTTATTCCTCAAGAGGATCAAATACAAACTGTTTCTAAAGAAGATAATTTATTTGAATTAAATAAAAATGATCACACAATTTCAATTGACACTAAAAGTAAATCAAAAGTAGATGAGTTAACTTGTTATTTAGATGCACAGACTGTCTTTGAAAAGTTTATTGAAAAATTTAATATCGAATCTCCAGAAATAATAAGAGATCCTATTAATTTCTTCCTTAACCTACTTGATTTATCTGGAAAGGGGACAAATGAAGAAGAAGAAAACAACTATTTTAAACATGCCATCTTAAGGTTGAAGAATGCTAGTAATAGTAAAGAGTACAATGTGAACTCAAAAATAGCTGAACTGCAAGAGTTATTAAGAAAGTCGAAATATTCAACTGCCTTGAATTACGCATTTGAAATATATAACAATGAGGACATTGCTGATAGTGAGAAAATTGATTTGATGGATATGGTATTGGTTGCAATGGAAAAGTTAAAAAAGAACGAAAAAGGATATGAAATCATCCGATGGACAACGAGAATATTGCTCGATAAAACGATGGGTGAAGAGAAAATAAAATCCTTAAATAGTTATTTTGCTAAAGCTGCTTTGAATTTTGGAAAATCGTTAATAGCGCAGAAGATGTATCAAGAATCAATTGAAAAATTAGATGAAGTAATTGAATGCTGTAATAATTGTAATGAATCGAATTTCACTAAATTATTTGTTGATGCTTTCTATTTAAAGGCAATTTGTTACAAAGAATTAAATAATAAAAATGAGTCGATTAAAATACTGGATGAAACAATTCAAAAATATTATCACGATCAGAACAAGGATATATCTGAAAAAGTTTTAGAATCCATGCATTTAAAGGGCGTTATATTAAGGGAAAACGACCAACCTGTTGAAGCGATTAAATTGTTTGAACAGATCAAAGAAAGATATGATGTTAGCAAAATAGATTATTTTAGAGAGTACGCTGCAGCAGCTCTTCATAGTAAAGGAATAACATATGCTGCTCATTTAAAATTATTTGAACAAGCAAATGAGGCATTTGCAGAAATTATTAGAGGATATAATGAACAAAAAGGCCTGTATGGTTCTGCACATTTGAATTACGCACAATCTCTCAGAGAAGCAGGAAATAATGAAGAGGCAATCAATTTGCTTAATACTTTTTTAAACGAAAACCAAAATAATCATGATAGTGAAATCCAGAAATTCGTTATTAGAGCACATTTAAAAAAAGCCAGTATCTACGAATCTCAAAAGCAATATTTAGATGCCTTAAATGAGTATAACTATCTTACGGAAAAAAATGATGAAGAGGTAATTGGTCGTGTTACTTACATTAATGTTGTTTATAGGAAAGGAAGAAATTTATTCGCTATTCAAAGGTATGATGAAGCACTAGCAAGCTTTAATTCAATAATTCAAGAACATGAAACAACAAGTAATTCAAAAATACTGGAAATAGTAGCTTCAGCGATGCATCTTAAAGGACATGTATTAGTTGAAACAATTCAGTTTGAAGAAGCAATTGATATGTTTAAGCATATTCAAAATAAGTTTAAGCATAACCCTGCAGATTTTACTAATAAAGTAATTATCAAATCGTTAATAGGAGAAGCACTTGCACATCAAAAGAATCTAAACCACAGCGATGCGGTAAAAGTATTATTAGGAATTAATCTTGAAGAAGCAGATAAGCATGAGTTGAAATTGAAAATTATTGAAGATTTGCATGGTTTAGCATTCAATATGTATAACAATATGAACTATGAAAGTTCAGCTAGTTTATTTTTCTATATATTTAATCAAGGATTTGAAGCTGCGGGAATTAATGTTTCTTATCTTATTAGAAAGTATTTAAAAAATAATAACGGCTATCCAGATCATGAAGTTCTTTTAAGACCTGCATTGGAAAAGAAAGATCCATTTGCTTTGGTTAACAATGCAATGTTGTATATTCGGACAAATTCATGGGATAGTGCTTATCAGTGTATTTCACTCATTTCAGAGTTCGAAAAGGTCGTTCAGTGGTGGTATGATTTGGCGAAAAAGGATGACTCTGAGGGTGAGTTAGTTTTAGGTATGATCTTAAAATATAAACCAGATGCAGACCCAGATGGACTAACTGAACATCAACGTTTGGCTTTAGCAATGAAAGGTGGCATAGAAATACCGCAATCTATACTTCAAACCACATCTCGAATGTGATGCAAAAGCTGAATGTCAAAGGTCGTTCGCAAGCGGTTGTCGAGCTTATTAAGCTCGGGGAGCTAAAGATTTAAAGCAGCA